>CAZXEY010000081.1:0-13892 GCA_964639695.1 uncultured Antarcticibacterium sp.
ATTTTGAACAACTTGCCCGGTCTTCCCTCGTGAAAGTAAACCTGGACGGTACAACATCAGAATGGAAAGGGCCAAAGATGTATGGAAGGTTATCTTTTTCTCCTGATGGAAATTATGTAATGGTAACCCATATAAAAAAGCCATTTTCATACCTGGTTCCTTATTCAAGATTTCCTTCAGAAACTTATGTATTCGACAAAACCGGTAAGGAAATAAGTAAAGTAAATGATGTTCCTTTACTGGAAGATCTACCACAGGGATTTATGGCAGAGCAACAGGGAAGAAGAGATTTATCCTGGAGGAGCGATGCTCCATCTACTATTGTATATGCTAAAGTCCTTGATAAAGGAGATCCTGCAATTGAGGCTGAATTTAGAGATGAAGTCTTCTTACTGGAAGCTCCATTTAAAGGAGAAGGAAAATCTTTATTAAAAACAAAGGATCGTTTCTCTGGCATTATATGGGGTGATCAAAACACTGCCATCGTAAATGATTACTGGTGGAATACCAGGAACACGCGAAGTTATGTTTTTGATCCTTCAAAACCCGGTTCTTCTCCTAAAGTATTATTTGACAGAAATTACCAGGACCAGTATAGCGACCCTGGAAATTTTGTTACCGTAAAAAGTAAATTCGGAACAAATATTTTAAAACTTAATGGAGACAAAGCTTATTTGATGGGCCCAGGCTACACTGAAAAAGGCCAGTTCCCATTTCTGGATGCAATCAACCTGGAAACTACAAAAACTGAAAGGCTTTACCAGTCAAATTACAACGATAAGAAAGAAACTCTTGTTGAAGCACTGGACATAGAAGAAGGAAAAGTATTGGTAAGAATAGAAGCATCTGCAGAATATCCCAATTACTATATCAGGGATATTGATAATAAAGAGGATCTAACACAAATCACCAATTTTCAAAATCCGTTTAAGGCTTTGGAAAATGTTCATAAGGAAGTTATTACCTACAAAAGGGATGATGGTCTTGAACTAAGCGGAACGTTATATTTACCGGCTACTTATAATAAGGAATCAGGTGAAAAATTACCTTTGATCGTTTGGGCGTATCCAAGAGAGTATAAGGATAAAAATTCTGCTTCTCAAAATACTTCCAATGCCAATGATTTTACTTACCCCTACTATGGCTCTCCGGTCTATTGGGTAAACCGGGGATATGCCGTTCTTGACGACGCCTCGTTCCCTATTGTTGGTGAAGGTGAAACAGAACCAAATGATAGTTTTAGAAAGCAACTTGTTGCAAATGGTAAAGCGGCAATCGATGCAGTAGATAAGCTAGGTTATGTAGACCGGGAACGGGTTGCAGTTGGAGGCCACAGTTATGGTGCTTTTATGACTGCTAATCTTTTATCTCATTCTAATCTGTTTGCTGCAGGTATTGCGAGAAGTGGAGCCTATAACCGTACTTTAACTCCTTTTGGATTCCAGAGCGAGGAACGAAACTATTGGGAAGCACCTGAAGTTTATTATAATATGTCTCCTTTCATGCACGCAGACAAAATGAAAACTCCATTACTTTTAATCCATGGGGAAGCAGATAATAATTCTGGTACTTATCCTATGCAAAGTGAACGTTATTTTAATGCTCTAAAAGGTTTAGGAGCAACAGCCAGATTGGTAATGTTACCCAAAGAGAGCCACGGTTACAGTGCCAAAGAATCTGTTCTTCACGTTCTGTGGGAACAGGACCAATGGTTGGAGAAATATGTAAAAAATAAGCAAAAGGAAAATAAGATAGAAGCAAAACAACCTGCTCTAAAAAATTAATCTCCTATATTTTTTATTAAACAAAAAAATAGCCCCGCTGTGAAGCGGGGCTATTTTCATTCTAAGGTATGTTATTAGTCAAATCTCCAGTTGTTCTCAAATTCATTTTCATCAAGAAAACCATTTTCATCTTCATCCCAGGTGTTGAACATACCTTCATTAAATTCATTTTGATCTAACCGCATGTCTCTGTTTCTATCATTTTCATCAAACCATCCGGAATTATTTAATCCTTCATTCCATTCATCATCTGTCAAAGAATTATTCCTATCGGCATCAAAGGTTCCAAAGTCATTATCTCCAAAACTGTTTCCTACTCCCCACTCTTCTTCATCAATCATTTCATTTCTGTCTCTATCTGCCATTGTAAACGAAGAATCGGCAAATTCATTATCATCTAAAAATCCATCCTGGTTTGCATCCCATTCCCCGAAGCTTTCATTAAATCCTTCATTAAATTCATTTTGATCCCACATTCCATCTCCGTTTATATCAAAATCTCCAAATTCCTGTGCAAATGTTATTGATGAAACCATCATTAATAACATACATAATTTTCCTTTCAACGTTCTCATAATCTCTTTCATTTTAAATTATACATTCCCTGCTGTTTTCCAGTATTTCTAAACCGGAAGATTCTTATCAAGGTTAAAATCAAAGTAATATTTTACGGTGCTGAAAACAAGGTATTTAGGCTTATTTAACAGCGGGAAAACTATTTTTTAGCGTTATGGTAACAAAATTCCTTTCAAATAGATGCCCTGCATTTTTGGATCTATAATGCCCGCATTTGCGGGATTTACTCATAACCATGAAGTTTAAGAATGCGGTCTTATGTTTTGGCTCCGAATTTCAAGAACTTTATCGGGGTCAAAGTTGAATTATTTTTCTATTCAATTACGGGTTAGTACAGTTTCTATAATAACAGGTATATACCAGAAAATTGTCATCTTAAAAAAAAGAGTGCAGCTCCAATAAAGCTACACTCTTCCAACAACCTAACCAATAAAATCGAATTACAAATTCTTATAATTATTAACTGTTACTTTTGCCCTTAAATCATGAAGCAAATTATATAATCCAAAAAATGTTCTGTTTATATAAAGAAAATGTTTACTGCCGCGATTTCCGTTCATTTTTCTCAACTCTGTATCTTTGCTGTATTTTTCGCTTAGGGTTGTAATAGAATTCCAGAATTCCTCATTCGCAAAATCGAATGTTTCAGAATGAAAGGGACTCGTAAAAAGACTCAGCATTTCATAGAACAATTCAGAAAAATATTGAATTTCCCTTGGAGAATCATCCTTTCGCAATATTTCAAGCTCAAAAAGCTTTTTGCTAAAAAACTCAGGATCATTAATATTTTCTTTTTTCGCAAGCTCAAAGTAAGGAACATAAAAATCTTCAGGTACTTCTTTAATACAGCCAAAATCAATTGCTATCAAATTAAGATCATTATCCACTAAAAAATTGCCCGGATGTGGATCTGCATGAACAGCTTTTAGTTCGTGCATCTGGTACATATAAAAATCCCAGAGTGTCTGCCCAATTTTATTTGCCCCTGCTTCAGAGGGATTAGTATTTGAAAATTCGCTTAAATGCTTTCCTTCCATCCAATCCATCGTAATGATCTTTTCGCTGGACAGATCTTTATAATATTCAGGAAATTTTAAATTAGGAATGTGAGAACAAGCTTCCGAAATTTCCTGGCTTTGCTTTACCTCTAAAAGATAATCTGTCTCTTCCAGCAGTTTACCTTCCACTTCCTTAAAATATTTTTCAGAATCTTTCCCTTGTAAATTAAACATTCTGATGGCGATGGGTTTAACCATCGCCAAATCAGAACTAATACTTTCAGCCACTCCGGGATATTGGATTTTCACAGCAAGTTTTTTCCCATCTTTAGTCGCGCGGTGTACCTGACCGATACTGGCCGCGTTTACCGATTGAGAGTTGAAAGTATCGAATAATTCTTCAGGATATTTCCCGTTGTATTTTTTAAAGGTCTTTCGCACCAGTGGAGCAGACAATGGCGGAACACTGAATTGAGCAAGTGAAAATTTTTCCACATACGCATTAGGTAGTAGGCTTTTTTCCATAGAAAGCATTTGCGCTACTTTTAGTGCACTACCTTTTAAGCTTTTTAATCCGTCATAGATATCACTGGCGTTGCTCTCATCAAGTTCATCCCTCGATAGATCTTTATCAAAAGCTTTTTTACTATAATATTTTATGTAATTACCTCCAATTTTTACGCCTGTCTGAACCATTTTACTGGTCCGCCCAATTTTTCCTGTAGGTATTTTATCTATGGTTTTCATATTGTTATCTTAATAAACCTTGCGCATTTAGAGTAGGGTAAAATACGCAAGGTTAAATTGGGGGATTACTGAATTTTTTCTTTCCATAAAAATTTACCCAGATCCACTAAACGTTCTAAAGGAGTATTGTCAAAAAGATCAAATACAGTATTAACCGATTTTTCTATTGCAACATCTGTGCTTTCGAATTTTGCTGAATTATCATCTATCCAAAATTTGATGAGGAACAAAAGCTGGACCCAGGTCGCTTCAGAAAATATAGTTTCAGATTGTTTTAAAAACTTAGTTTGCTCTTCATTACCTTCCCTTACCAATTCTGTTGCAAATCCTTTTACTTTTCTCCTCAATCCTTTTAATTGATCCAGGTTCTTCATCGCATCATTTTCCTGTGAAAGGACAAAAAGAACATAACTCCTGTTAGCCGTAAGTAGTTCAAAGAATGTATAATAGAATGTGAGAAGTTTTTCACGGGTATTGAAGGTTTCAAATTCGGGACTGGCACTAATTAATTTTATAGTATTAGTGTAAAACTTTTTCCAGATCCCCTTTTTAAGTCCTTCAAAACTTCCGAAGAATTCATAAAATTCATCTTCTTTAATATTGTTATCCTTACAAAATTTATATACGCTCTTTGGCATTTTTTCATTTTCAAGAACGTAATCCATATATAAAGTAATGATTGTCTCTTCTGTTATTTTGCCGGGAGCTGCCTTAACTTTTCCGGTAGTAGATTTTTGAGTAGTCATAATTCTTTCTTTCTTTTTCAAAGATACAAACTGTTTAATCTTTTTACGATATAACTAAACAAAATTATTTGTTAAATATTAAAGTTCAGGGAATTTCGTCATTAAAAAATTAGACGATCCATTATTTCTTTCCTTACATGTGTCAGTTTGTCAGCGGTTCTCTAATGGTATTTTTTTTGACTTATATAAGCCTCAAACTTTAAACTAATTAATATACATATGGCAACCGGTAACATTAACGTATCTGTAGAGAACATTTTCCCTCTTATTAAGAAATTCCTGTATAGTGATCACGAGATTTTCCTAAGAGAATTAATATCTAACGCAACAGATGCTACCCTTAAAATGAAGCATCTTACCACAATTGGTGAAACCAGTGTTGAATACGGCAATCCCAAAATCGAAGTAAGAATCGATAAAGAAAATAAAACACTTCATGTCATAGACCAGGGAATTGGTATGACAAAAGAAGAGGTCGAAAAATACATTAACGAAGTTGCATTTTCAGGAGCTGAAGAATTCCTTGAAAAATATAAAGATTCAGCTAAAGACAGTGGAATTATTGGACACTTTGGTTTAGGTTTTTATTCTGCCTTTATGGTAGCCAATAAGGTGGAAATAATTACAAAATCTTATAAAGATGAGCCAGCGGCTCACTGGATTTGCGAAGGAACTACTCAATTTACTCTTGAAGATGCAGATAAGCAGGAAAGAGGAACAGAAGTCATTCTTCATATTAATGAGGATGATAAGGAATTTTTAAAAGAAAGCCGAATTAGGGAGCTTCTTGTGAAATATAACAAGTTTATGCCTATTCCAATTAAATTTGGAACAAAAGAAGAAACTTTACCGCTTCCTGAGGACGCTCCTAAAGATGCTAAACCTGAAAAGAAAACGGTAGATAACATTATTAACAATCCTGAGCCGGCGTGGACTAAGCAGCCAACAGATCTTGAAGATAAAGATTACAAAGAGTTCTATAGAGAACTTTACCCCATGCAGTTTGAGGAACCATTGTTCCACATTCATTTAAATGTAGATTATCCTTTTAACCTTACCGGAATTCTATATTTCCCAAAAATGACAGGAGATATGAATATTCAGCGGGATAAGATCCAGCTATACCAAAATCAGGTTTTTGTTACAGATAATGTAGAAGGTATAGTTCCTGAATTTCTTACAATGTTACGAGGGGTTATTGATTCTCCTGATATTCCTTTGAATGTTTCCAGATCTTATTTACAGGCAGATGGTGCCGTTAAAAAGATTTCAAGTTATATAACTCGAAAAGTAGCCGATAAGCTTAAGGCTCTTTTCAATAACAACAGGGAAGATTTTGAAAAGAAATGGAACGATATTAAAATTGTTATTGAGTACGGAATGCTAAGCGAAGAGAAATTCTTTGAAAAAGCAGATAAGTTTGTTCTTTATCCTACCGTAGATGATAAATATTACACTTTTGAAGAACTGCAGGAAAAAATAAAAGAAAACCAAACCGATAAAGACGGAAATATGGTTATTCTTTATGCGTCCAATAAAGACCAGCAACACAGTTATATTGAGGCTGCCAAAGAAAAAGGATATGAAGTATTATTATTGGATTCTCCAATAGTTTCCCACCTGCTACAAAAACTGGAATCCTCTAAAGAAAATCTTTCTTTTGTTCGTGTGGACAGTGACCACGTAAATAACCTTATTAAAAAGGATGATGAAAACATTTCTAAACTTTCTGATGAAGAAAAGGAAAAGCTAAAGTCAGATTTTGAAAAGGTAATTCCCAAAGAGAAATACACGGTACAATTAGAGGCTATGGATAGTACTGCAGCTCCTCTAATAATAACCCAGCCGGAATTTATGAGAAGGATGAAAGAGATGCAGCAAACCGGTGGAGGCGGAATGTTTGGAATGGGTAATATGCCAGAGATGTATAATCTTGTGGTAAACACCAACCACGAGTTAATTTCCGAAATTCTTAACACAAAAACTGAGAAAAAACAGGAAAGGTTGATTAAACAATCTCTTGACCTGGCAAGGCTTTCGCAAAACCTGTTAAAAGGTGAAGAATTAACAGCCTTTATTAAGCGAAGTTTTGAAATGGTAAAGTAAAAGCTGAAAAAAACTTAAGACCGCCTTCGAATAACCGGGGGCGGTTTTTTTTGTTGTTATCGTTTATCAAAACCTTTTGTAACTTACCTAAAAAACTATATGAAAAAAGTATTGTGTATATTTTATATACTAATCATTGCTGCCTGCAATCAGAATAATAAAAAAAGTAATCCTATTGATATAACTCCGGCTTCCTCCTTTGTAGCAAATATGGAGGTGGCACATAATAATAAAATCTGGGAAAGTAAAAAAGCAGTGGCTTTCGATATTGATATAAAGTTTGGAGATCAACAGGGGTTGCAGGGAAAAGTTACCAGCCTTACCAATTCATCAGCAATACGAATTGATAAATATGATGGAACAAAAATCATTTATAATGGTGAGGACGTATTTGTTTGTCCTGAAGATGCATTGACTGAAAGGGATCGATTTGATATTTTTACCTGGCAGTATTTTTTTGCACTTCCTCATAAATTAGATGATCCCGGGACACAAATAGAAGTTCTTGACCGAACCCAGATCAATCAGGAAATATTTCATAAGGCTAAATTGACATTTTCAGAAACTACAGGAGATTCTCCTGATGACTGGTACATTCTTTACCAGGAATCAGATACTGGATTACTTCACGCTGCTGCTTATATAGTTACTCTAAATTCTGAAAAAGAAGAAGCTGAGAAAAATCCTCATGCAATCGTTTACAGAAGGTATGAAGTTAAAGAAGGAATTCCGGTTTCCACTCAATGGACTTTCCATAACTGGATCCAGGAAAATGGAATTGGAGACCAAATAGGAGAAGCAACTATTTCAAATATTACCTTTTTTGAAGCAGAAGAAAATTTATTTGAGAGGCCGGAAAATTCGAGAATAGTAGAAAAATAACGGGTTATACCGAAGCTATTTCTGCAGGTATATTTTTATAAATAACCTGGTAAAAAACTGAAGTATCGTATGGTTTTACGATAATATCATTCATTCCTGCTTCAAAAATTTCTTCTCTTATTTCCTCAATTTCTACTGCAGTAAGAGCTATAATAGGAACAATAATATTAAAATCCCTTATTAACCTGGAAGCCTCCAAACCAGAAATTCCTGGCATGTTAACATCCATAAGTACAAGATCATATCTTGAGTTTCTTACCTTCTCGACTGCGTCCATACCATTGTCACAAACCTCCACTTTAAATTGGCTCTTCTCAAGGATCCTGGAGGTTACAACCTGGTTGATCCTGTTATCGTCAACAATAAGAATGGTTTTGTCGGTTGCAAAAACCGGTAAATTCTTTTCGGAATATTCAAGGTCGCTATTCAACAATACTGGTGTCTCACCAAGTTTAAAATCGATCTCAAAATAAAAAGAGGATCCAAATCCTTCTTCACTTTCCAATTGAATTTGGGAACCAAACAGCAATAATAACTTTTTTACTATAGGCAAACCTAAACCTGTACCCTGGTAGTTGTAATTAGCAGATTTAAGCTGAGAAAATTCTTCAAATATTATTTCCTGTTTTGTTTTTGGGATTCCGGAACCATCATCCTTCACTTCTATATATATCCTTGCTGTATCATTTTTAATATGCACTAACCTGGCAGTAAGCCAAATATTTCCACGTTCGGTAAATTTCATGGCATTACCTACAAGGTTCATTAAAACCTGCGATAGGCGTACGGGATCACCTTTTAAATGTTGAGGAATATCAGGATCAATTTCAAGATGAATTTCATTTTTGTTTTGCAAACGGGTAAACTGAAATGATTTAATGATACTCTTAATTAAATCTTTAAGATTAAGAGGCAACTCTTCCAGTTTAACAAGATTTGATTCCATCTTGTTCATTTGCAGGACATCATTAATAAGTGCCATTAAATAATCGGCAGAAAATTTTAAGGATTTTAAATCTTTTTCGTGTTTTCCAAGAGTTTTATCTTCTAATAAAATGGAAGTCAATCCAATAACTCCATAGAGCGGAGTTCTAAGTTCATGGCTTATCGTGGAGAAGAATTTTGTTTTTAAGGATGACAACCTTTCTGCCTCTTCTTTGGAATTTTGGAGCTCTTCATTTTTACCGCTCAATTCCAATATTAATTTACGGCGGGATAAACTAATTTTAAATAGTGCAAGAAGAATAATGATAAGCACTACAGATGAAAATATCATAATTACCACCGTCTCCCGTGACCTCTCAATAATTTCATCCTTATAAATCTGTTCTTTCTTAGCTAACTCCAGGTTCCTCTGGTATTCACTTACATCAAATTTAGCATTGGCTGCCTCTATTTGTTTTAGTTTTTCAGTTTCAAAAATCTGGGAGTTATAATCTTCAAATTTTTTTAAGGCGGTATAAGCCTCTTTATACTCTCCTCGTTTAAAAAGTAGATCGGCATATTTTTTATATAATTCTGAAGCTTCAAGGATAAGCGAATCTTCCTCAACTAAGGCAATACCTTTTTCAAAATGAATCTTTGCATGATCAAGGTCGTTGATTCCTAAAAAGTAACGGCCCGAAAGATAATTAAGTTGCGATTCTATGTAAGTATCCTTTCTCCCACGAAATAATTGCCAGGCATTATCAAGATATGGGTAAGCCTTTTGAAATTCACCGTTGTCCAGATATGTCCAGGCAATATTTACTGTTGGAGGAAATTTTTCCTTTGGGATATTTAGCTTGTCTGCAAGTTTAATAACCTTGTCGTAATAGTAGATCCCTTTTTCTGTAGTCTTTTTATCTTCAGAAAAAATGTTACCCAAATTGTTATATGCCCATAGCAACAAGGTATCATTTTTACTTTCCTGAGCAAGTAATAAGGCGGTTTCGTAATGTTTTTTAGATCTTAAGGTATCAGAAAGATCCCCGTAGGTACTTCCTAAAATGTTGTGTGCATGGTACCTGAATTCAAGATTGTTTCTTTTTTTCGCCTCTTCAAGAAGAAAATAAGAATTTTCCAAAGCGCTTTTATAGTCGTATTTATTAACAAAAGAGGAAGAGACCTTATACAACGAATCCAGGTAGGCATCTTTTTGTGAAAAAGATACAGAGACAATAAAAAGAAAAGAAATTAGGAGAAGGTATTTTTTCTTCAAGTTGGGGGCCGGTTAAATTTAACATAAATAGGGACTGCCAAATTACTCTATTTAAGTGAATTATCAAACATTTGGTTAATATTATGATAACGAAAATGTATACATTGTCGTAAATTAATTGCATATAATGCTGTGGAAAATTTGCTCTACCTTTAAAAAAAAGAAATTTATGATCCCCTGGCATTTATACCTCATGTCCACAATTTACGTAGTTGCGGGAATCCTGCATTTTATAAAACCTAAAATTTACCTTAGAATTATGCCCAGGTATTTACCAGCACACAAAACCCTGGTTTATTTAAGTGGGGCGGTAGAAATTTTACTAGGAACAGGACTTTTGTTTAATGAAACGCGTAAAATCGCTATCTACGGAATCATTTTAATGTTATTTGTATTCTTGCTGGTACACTTTTATATGTTATCTTCCAAAAAGGCAGGAGCGGGATTTCCAAGATGGATCCTGGTTTCCAGGATTCCACTGCAATTCCTGCTCATGTATTGGGCATATGTTTATCTCAGTTTGTGAACCATAAATATGAATCGGGACAAAAGAATAATTCCTGATCTGCAGGATGCAGATCTATCGTATTTTCCGAAATACTTCCCTCCTATTGTAGCCGATAGATATTACGAATTTCTATTAGAAGATCTCGACTGGAGACAGTATGATATTAAAATCTTCGGAAAGAAAATACCACAGCCAAGATTAACTGCACTTTATGCTGAAGGTAAAAACTCCTATACTTATTCTAACCTTACTTTATTTCCTAATTCCTTCACTCCGGAACTGGCAGAAATAAAATCTGAAATTGAAAATACCACAGGATTTTCATTTACCCATTGCCTGGCAAATCTTTACAGGGAAGGAAATGACAGCATGGGGTGGCATGCAGATGATGAACGGGAGTTAGGACAAGAGCCCGTTATAGCTTCTTTAAGTTTTGGAGCAGTGAGAAAATTTCAAATGAAGCATAAGCTTAATAGCAATATCAAGTATGAAGTGAACCTGGAGCACGGTAGTCTACTATTAATGAAAGGAAAAACCCAGGAATATTGGAAGCATCAAATTCCGAAGACAAAAACAGAAGTTTCTCCAAGGATCAATCTTACCTTTAGGAGGATCTTATAATTTGTTTACACCTCATTTCAATACTTTTGGCATATGAAATTGAAGCAAAATTTTGAAGAACGGTTTTCTGAAAGAGAATTGGACCGCATTGTAGAAATGGCCTGGGAAGACAGAACTACTTTTGATGCCATTCAGTTTCAGTTTAAAATTTCTGAGGCTGAAGTGATAGAGATTATGAGGCTTGAAATGAAAACTTCCAGCTTCAAGCTATGGAGAAAGCGGGTTCAGGGCCGAAAGACCAAACATCAAAAACTTCGTGAAAATGAAGTCGGCCGCTTTAAATGCAGCCGACAAACATCAATTTCTAATAATAAAATTTCAAAAAGATAACTAGCCGTAAATTTCGTTCAAGACTTCTGCCAGTCTAATTCCTCCCTTTTGAAGCTGCTCTCTTACCACGGGAAACCAGTCATACATATACCGGTAACTCAACTTTTCCCCAACTTCAACTGAATTATAAACCTTCTCACTTAGCTGTTTAGATTCGTACATCCAATCCTCAATAGAACCCTGCGCGATCCTTTTTCTTTCCTGTTCAGAAATGTCATTTGTATTTTGAGAAAGTTCAGAGTAACTCATTTGGTAGGAGTCAATCATTTTGCTATCCCAAACACTATGAAGATTCGTACCATCATTAAACCACCTCACCTGGATGTCATTTCCTCCTTTATCCTCTCCCCTTCCAGCATGCAAAGGCTGGTGAAGATCGCCTATAAAATGTACCAACATTTTTAAATAAAATGCTTTTTCCTCCTGCGAAGCAGTTTTACTTTTTAAGATCTCAACGCTTTTTCGAATTCCCATTAATAAATCACCTTCAGGAGCTGCTGTTTCAAGAGAATATTTACTTTCTCCCTTCGGTAGATTTACATAATGCCAAGGACCAAATTCCCTGAATTTTGAGTCGCTCTTAATCTCATCCCCAAACGTAGAAACCATAGCAAGGCTTTGGCCATTTAAGATCTTATCAATTTGTTTTTTAGCTTTTTTCGTTAAATGTTTCTCAGCAATGGCACCTGTGGATCTATGTCCCGTTTGGCCCCATTCATTTTCATTTTCTGCTGATTTTGCAAAAAGAGATAAACCAATACTAAAGAAGCATATAAAAATTAAATTTTTCATTAATCAATTTTTTTGCAAATATAGAAAGGATAAATAGAAAAACTGAAAGTATTATTTCCTCTATTTAATTTATTGTTATATATTTATAATATCATTTTAATATCAACTTAATTTTTTTACAATGACCTCTCCAGAAAAAATTTCCAATCCCTCCAACGGCTATCTTATGCTGTTCCTAATTTTTATTCTCTTTGTTGGCAGCATCGCCGGATTTTTTATGTTTAGAAATCCGATGTTTTTTCTACTCATCCTTGCAGTAATATTTCTGGCTTTTGGTTTAATTCTGGTAAATCCTAATGAATCCTGTGTTCTACTTCTCTTTGGAGAATATAAAGGGACTGTAAAGCAAAATGGGTTGTTTTGGGTGAACCCGTTGTTCACAAAAAATAAGATCTCATTAAGAGCCAGGAATTTTGATAGTGAAAGATTAAAGGTGAATGATAAACTGGGAAACCCAATAATGATAAGTACAATTCTCGTTTGGAGGGTGTTTGATACTTACAAAGCCTCCTTTGATGTAGACAACTTTGAAAATTTCGTGCTGGTACAAACAGATGCTGCTGTAAGAAAACTGGCGAGTTTATATCCTTATGACAATTTTGCTGATGAAGGACTGGATGAGGATATCACTCTTAGATCAAGCGTTAACGAAGTAAGTGAAGCACTGGAAATGGAAATTACAGAACGCCTTGATATTGCAGGGATAGAAGTGCTGGAAGCAAGAATTGGTTATCTGGCTTATGCAAATGAAATTGCAAGTGCAATGCTTAAAAGACAGCAGGCGACCGCTATTGTAGCAGCCCGTCATAAGATTGTGGAAGGTGCCGTAAGTATGGTTGAAATGGCATTAAATGAATTAAGCAACAAAGAAATTGTACACCTGGATGATGAAAGAAGAGCTGCCATGGTAAGTAATTTAATGGTAGTATTATGCAGTGATAAAGATGCATCTCCAATAGTAAATGCGGGAACTCTCAATCATTAGAAGATGAGAGTTTTTATAGAGAAACAGCGGTTTAATCAAACCTGGCTTTATATTTTGTTGTTTGTAATATTCACCGTCCTCTTATATCACTATATTAATATTATAATTAGTGATACGGCAGCTGGGATTTACGCTTTTAGTATTGCAATGTTGGTATTCCTGGTTGTAGCTTACATCCTTCTTTTTTCTCAACTTAAAACCAGGATAGATTCAAAAGGAATTGAAGTTTATTTTCATCCCTTCCCATTTACCAGAAAAAAATATACCTGGAATGAAATAAAAAGTGCTTTTGTAAGAGAATACTCGCCTATTTCAGAATTTGGAGGATGGGGAATTCGTGGTTTGGGAAAAAACAAAGCTTACAATACTTCTGGCAGATTCGGCATTCAAATTGTAACGAATGCTGGTAAAAGATTTTTAATTGGCACCCAACATCCGGAAAAAGTGAAAAAGGTCTTAAATAATATAATCCACCACCAACTATGAAATCGATAACTATTTTCTTTTCTCTGCTATTCCTGATTTTTACAGTTCCTCATGTAAGTGCTCAGGAAAATTTTACAGAACAGGAGCTTACGATCAATAAGTTTACCGATGGCACCCTTACTTTGCCAGCC
>CAZXEY010000082.1:0-8439 GCA_964639695.1 uncultured Antarcticibacterium sp.
TGTGCGAAATATTCACCCGATTTAATGGAATTATCTCCAGGTAGCGTACCTAAAATTAATACCTCGATATCTGCATTTGCAACAGGAGGAAAAGAAAATTTTATTTCTTTATTTTTGAGATCCATTTCTATTTTTTAAACAAGTAAATTGATAAAATACTCCCGGTTTAAATTTTTTTTTATTTTTTTATTCTTCAATTTTCGCCTGTAAAAATTAATAAATTGAATCTTATTTTAGAATGATCACAGCAAATTTCAGTGCTCACGAAGTTTGTATAAAATATTGATTGATAGGGTGTTAAAATTTATACAAAAACAAAATTATTTATATCTTTATAAAGTTATTCAGCATAGGGGAATAACCTAGCCCTAATTCTAAATGCTAATACCAATTTAATACTCTACGATTAATTGGTTATTGAGAAAGAATAAATAATTGTTTCAATTAAAAATTCTTTTTTCAAAGATTTCTATTCCTTTTTTTTTTAGTTGACCAATTAATAATTGTATTATGAAAAAATTCTACACCCTGTTGACCTCTTTGGTCATCGCAGGAATTATGTTTTCCGGCTGTGAAGCTGTTGATGAACCTTTGGATGCAGAAGATGCACAAATCCAGACTCCCCCTGCTGAAATTCCTACTAATAAATTAGTAGAGCCTAGTCTTCCTGAATATTTTGTTACTCAACTGGCGAATTTTGAAGTTAAAACATTGAACGGCTATGAAGTAAAATTTTCAGGCAGAGAGGTTAAAGGGACCGGTGAAAGTATGACAACTACCTTTAATTACCTGGTAACCGGAAAAAATGTTACACCCGCTCTTGATAACTTCTCTCTTGAAGTACCTCTCTGTGCAGGAGTTCTGCAAAGTTTTACTCCAATCCAGGCAACTTCAATTGAAACCGGTTCTATTTTATGGAATAGTTCTATTCCGGCAAACGGAAGCCAGTCATACTCCATAACATTTAAGGGTAATATTCCCCTGGGTGTTATTAATTCTACTATTGTTCGTGGAGGTAATTCACAAACTACAGAAATTCTGGGACCTTGTAAAGGGGTGTATACGTTATCAGGTAGCTTGTATATTGATGCCAATGAGAGTAAAACCAAACAAACTTCCGAATCAGGAATTTCTTCGGTCACTATAAATCTAAAGAACACTCTAAATAATAATGTGGTAAGTGTCAATACCTCTGCAAATGGATCTTATTCTTTTATGGCACTTAGAGGTAATTACTCCATTACTGTAAGTCCGAATGTTTTAGATTCAGAAAATTACCAGACATCGGGAGCCACTTTTTACAACCTTACAAATCTTAGCAGCAATACGACTGACCTAAATTTCGGATATTTAGTTAATTCCGTAAAGATGATTCAGAATTTTGAAAATAAAGTTTTACTGCTAAATACAAAGCCCACTAAGTATTGGGTACAGGAAATAAGAAATGCCGGAAGAAAAAATTCTGTTTATACCCTCGAACAGATAAGGGAGATTCTTACCAAAATTGAAGGTATGTTATTAGCAGAACCTTTCCGGTTTGGGGCTCAAAAAGAGGTTGGAGCTCTTGAGATACTTACCCGACCGTTAAAATCTGAACTTGATTTCTTTCTGCAACAACTTCTAACGGCAGAACTTAATATTGCTACAGACAAAGGGGTTGTTAAAGACCTTACTACCATGGAATTAAATAATGATTTTAATATGACCTTGTTGATCTATTCTGAAGCAATTGCCTGCAGGGAGCTGGGTAAATGTTCTGATATTGGAGAAATTAAAATTAGTCAGGATACAAATAAACTTCGGTCCAGTGATACCCAACTCCTTTTATCCTTTAACGGCTCTGGTGGAATATAGTAGAATTCATTTGTAATATAACATCTTTTTTATGAGGCGGAGGTATTATATACCATTGATCATCATATTTTTAGGGTGGTGCAAAGCGGGGGCTCAGGAGCTCCCGCTTACCCACTATACCAGTGATAGTGAAGTAAATCCTTTGCCCTCTGCACTGGTTACCAACATTTACCAGGATAGGCTTGGCTATATCTGGTTTTCTGTGTTTACTTCCGGGCTTGTCCGGTACGACGGTTCCAGAATGGAAGTTTTCAATAAGAGTAACGGATTAAGGGACCTGGGGGTTTGGCAAATGCTCGAAGATGAAGAAGGTTACCTTTGGGTTTCCTCAGGGGCAGGCCTGGTGGTTTCAGAAAAGCCATTGCACGAATATGACGTTGGTTTAAAAGTTAAATTCACCTCTTACTTTGATGGTAAACTGCTCACCCGCGATGCGGTGCGCAGTAATCAGCAAATGGCAGTAGATAAAAAAGGTAATGTCTGGATTGGTACTGCCAATAAGGGTATTTTAAAATATCACATTGATGAGAATGCCCAACTTAGCGTCGATTCTCTTTCCACTTCTATTAATGGCAAAGATCTTCTTGAAGTAAATGCCTTAGTGGCCGGAGATGACGGGCAAATACTTGTCGGATTGGATGGCGGTATTTTGGTCGAATATATTAATGATAAAGCAATACCCTTTTTTAGGAAAGGGAATGAAACTGAAAATAGCAACTTCACTTCTTTGCATAAAGACGAGGATGGCGGTATCTGGGCATACCGGCAAGATGGGGATCTGTTATATTTTAGATCTAAAAATGCCACACCAAAAGTGGTGTTTTCAGGAACAGCCTCTAACGTAACGGGAATTACTTCTCTAAAAGATGGAACCTTACTGGCCGGAAACGGGGAATCGGGTATAACCAGGATCAATCAAAAAACAAGAGAAGTTACCAATAGCTATTCCCGGGCCAATGGCCTTTTAAGCAGCAATGTATACCATACCCTTGAGGACCAGGAAGGAAATGTATGGATAGCCCAATCTGGTGGTGTTTCAAAATTGCGTTATAACTTCAACGCATTCGAAAATTTTACAGCGCGCTCAATTGCCGGGGAAATACCGGTTCTTCCTTCCGGAAAGATAAATACCGTTCTTGTATCAAACGCAGGCAATGGGCCTTGCAGATTTTGGGTAGGGACTGAAGGTGGGGCGACATGTATTAATTCCGACGGATCTTCCACTTTTATAACCCAAAAAAATGGCCTTACCGGTGATTGGGTAAACGGGTTATCAAGAGATGAAAAAGGAAGAGTCTGGATCGCCACTACCCGTGGCTTAAATGCTATTGTATTTGAAAAAAAACTTATTTTAAAGGATGCTTCCAATGTACAGGCAGTTAAGATTTTTGATAAGGAGGCCTATTTATTTTCCATTACCAATAGTCCACCCTTTATAGCTTCAGAAAATATATTGTTTAAAGATAAGATCAGGAATATTTCCAAGGAAAGTATCTGGTTTCCCGGGTTGAAGAGCCTTTATGTCTTTTCTGAAGATTCTATTTATGAATTTGGTCCCGATCAGGGCCTTCCTTCAGCACTTTACAAGTCTGTGGCTATGGATGATGATGGCCATATTTTCATAGGAACTCATGATCACGGCCTCTACCGAAGTAAATTTCCTCTCACTCCGGGCAATCTCTCTAATGCAGCTCAATCTACAGAAGTCATTTTTGAGCAGATTTGGTCGCTGGACAAAGGTTTTCCAACCAATCAAATTGAGAAACTTTTATGGCACAAAAAACATTTATGGGTGGGTACCCAGGTGGGTCTTTTTAAATTTGAACCCTCTAATTCTAAAATTGTTTCTCATGTTCAAAATACAAACGGACTTCCCGCAGATAATGCTGTGAGTTTTGCTGTTTCTCCTGTTTCGGGAAATTTATGGGTCGGCACCAACAATGGTCTGGCTGAAGTAGTTCCCGATAGTGGGGAAGTGGTTAATATTCTTAACAGGCAGGATGGTTTGGTTGATAACGAAGTCTGGCTTTTTGGGTCGGTAAAGATAGATAATGACGGAAATGTATATTATGGGACCTCAAAAGGAGTATCTATTTATCATCCCGAAAATGATCAACCAAACACCATTCCCCCTCAACTCAGGCTTACCTCGGCCGATATCTCCTACAAAAGTGATAGCAGGAATGAGGTAAATGTGGAATATGCAGCTTTAAGTTTTGCGAATGTAGCAGAGGTAAAATACAGGACCCGGCTTTTAGGTTATGACAATAACTGGTCTGAAGCCACTTCCGTAAAAAGGATACGATATACCAACCTTCCTGCTTATTTCTGGCCTAAGGAATACATCCTTGAAGTAATGGCAGTCAATGAAAGTGGAGTGGAAGCATTAGAGCCCCTGCGTTATAAATTTGTAGTGGAACCGGTTTGGTGGCTGCAGTGGTGGGCGTTTCTTATGTACCTGGTAATTTTAAGTGTTCTAATTTACATCGCAAACCTATATCAACGTCGACATCTTGTTAAGGTGGAAAGGGATAATGCCCGGTTAAGGGAAGCTCAGCTGCAGGCAGAGACCGCCACCGCACGATCTAATGCTGCTGAATCGCAGGCATTGGCACTACAGGCAGAAAATGAGAAAAAGGCACTGGAACTAGAGAAGGTGCGGGAATTGAAGAAAGCCTATAATGAACTAAAGGATACACAAAAACAGCTTATCCAGGCAGAAAAAATGGCCTCCTTAGGGCGCCTTGCCACAGGGGTAGCCCACGAGATTAAAAATCCATTAAACTTCATAAATAATTTTGCCGAGCTTTCTGTTGAGATAGTAGAGGAACTGGAAGAGGCCAGGAAAACTGGAAATGAAGAAGAGATCTCCTTTCTTATGCAGGACTTAAAGCAAAATTCTGCTAAAATTGGCGAGCATGGTAAAAGAGCCGATGCCATCATCAAATTGATGATGCAACATGCAAGAGGAGGGAAATCTATTTATGAGTTTTTTGACATTAATGATCTTGTTGAAAAATATACGGAGGTAGCATACCAGGGGAAACGCAATCAACATCCGGGATTCAGGGCTTCCATAGAGAAGGACCTGGATCCAAAAGCAGGCCAGTTAAAAGTGGTAGGCCAGGAAATTGGTCAGGTTTTGTTAAATGTAATTGGAAACTCGCTTGATGCCGTTCTGGGTAAGAAATTAGAAGTAGGAGATAATTACGAACCTGAAATTAAAATCACGACCCGAAAGACTAAAAAATCTGTGGAAATAGTAATTTCAGATAATGGGCCGGGAATTCCGGAGAATATAAAAGAACGAATTTTTGAACCATTTTTTACCACAAAACCAACCGGAGAAGGCACAGGTTTAGGTTTAAGCCTGAGTTATAATATAATTGCCCATGGACACAACGGCTCCCTGAGACTTATAAACAATGAAGAAGTAGGAGCAGCTTTTGTAATTTCGTTGCCCATAAAGAAAGACCAACCCAAGGATTGGGCAATGGCTTAGAAAAATTATCTAAAATTATAAAACTTTATATCCCCGAATAAAGTACCGGTAGGTAGGAATTTTGCCGCCATAAAATTTGTTGAGGCCTAAATATAAAAGATTCATCCTATGAGATTTGAGCAGCTGTTTTAAGGAAAGCAAATTCCAGAATCAGGAAGTCTTCTTTTTAATTTCGATTACCCTTTCAGGATAATCGGTTATGATACCATCAACTTGAAGATCAATCATTTTTCGAATGTCCTTCTTTTCATTCACAGTCCAGGGGATGAGTTGCATTTTTTTTGATTTTACAGAATCTACAAAAGATGGATTGACCAGCTTAAAATCTGGGCTGTAAATTTCGGGAGTAAAAGTTATAAGAGATAGATTCTTTTCTATTCCTTCGTTCGAAACCAGGTAAGCCAGTGGTGTTCCGGGATATTTCCCGTTCATTATATTCAGAATTTTTGGATCGAAAGACTGGATATTTATTTTTTCCTCAACTCCTTGGTTTTTTATAACCTCCATTACGAGATCTACGAATACTTCCGGTTGCGGCTGGTATTTTCCATATTCTTCTTCAACAGATTTTATCTCGATATTGTAAGTCACCGGTTTCAAACCTTCCGCAGCAATAAAAGCTTCTACGGTGTCTATAACTTCAGAAAGTAAAGGTTTGTAGGTTTTCATTTTTTTCTGTTCGGGAAACCGCTCATTTCCCCTCGAACCTACGTCAAACATTTTGATGCTGTCATAGGTCATTTCATAAATATTATAAGAATATTCATTGTCTTTCGTGATAGAATCTCCCGTGGGTGTGCTAACAAACAACGAAGACATATAAGGTTCATGAGAAACAACGACCCGGTTGTCTTTGGAGATCACCAAATCCAGCTCGAGAACATCGACTCCTTTTTTAACGGCACTAATAAAAGCGGGAATTGAATTCTCTGGAAAATTACCCCGGTCGCCCCTGTGACCTTGCACCTGCACCTGTTCCGTTTGCCTTAAACCAATAATTTCGGGATCATCAGATTCTTCAGTTGTGGATTTACAGGAATGGAATAACACACAGATAATAAGTAGAAATATAGGATTGAAGTTTTTCATTTTGCCAAATATACCAGCCAATTTACCAATAAAATAGCTTTAAATATATTCCGAAGTTGCAGGATTTTTATTCTTGTCCTTAAAATAGATTATCAGCAATTACAAGCTTTCTCCATCTTCCATATCAACAAGGTCTTCTTCGAGGTTGTTAACCAATGCAAGGATCTCTTCGGGAGAAAGGTAAAGGCGGATCTTTCTCTTTTTGTAACTATCTGAAAAATGGGAGTGGTTGAGAATAAAGTCTTTTGTGGAGTGGATATAATTTCCCAAGCCGTGGTTTATTGCATAAGTATCTGCTGTTCGTTCAGCTTTCTTTATAAAATCGTGGGAAGTGATATATTTCACTCCAAATCCCAACATTTTTATTGCTGATTTTTCCCGGTAATCCATAACGTGACCCAACTCATGGCCCAGCCAGCCTATAAGAACTTCAGAAGGTACATTGGCCATTGAGAATTCTTCATTTTCAACAAGGAATTTCCTGCTTATAAAAATTGTATAGCTATGGTCTTTTTTAGCCTTGAAAAGGTTCCCGATTTTAGGCCGGGCCTGCATCAAAGCATTCTTCATCTTGTTTTTATATTTAAACTCAATGCTTACATCTTTAAGTTCAGGATAATGGGAAAGGGCGATGTGGGCCTCCTCCAAAATTGTATGGGGAATGATCTTGTTATTAATGGTAACAATTTCTTTTTCTTCAATAATTTTATTTGCAGCACAGCTCCAATTTCCCAAAAGAAATGGGATTGTAAAAATTACGGTAAAAAAAATTTTTGTGGACCTGGATATTTTCAATTTATGGGGATTATGGTTGCTACTATTTAAGATCGACTTTAATCAACCACTATGCCACAACTTTGGGAGTTTTTGTTTAGTATAAGAAATGAATTATAGTTAATCCTTTTTGCCCTTTTTTAATATAGATTTTACCGTAGCAGGGGCCCTTATTTCTTCTTTTTGTGAACTGTATAAAAAATAGTCTGGACTTTAATTTTACCATCTTCTATAAGAAAGGAGTCTGCACCGTCTAAAATATAAGATTCTTCAGAATCACCCGTCCAGTGTAGAAAACATATATTTTCATGACACAGCTTTAACTTGTAGTTGTAGGTGCCATTTGGAAGCTGCTCTTCCAATAATTTCGCGGCCTCTTTAACTCCTTGATGTCCATGAAACCTACCGTAGTTTGTAAGTAGAACAATATCTTCGGCATTGTTTCTAATTAGCTCTTCTTCCATATTTCCCTCCCGGGCCAATTTTAAATGCTCCTCAAATACTGCCCGTGCCGAACGCTTGAAAAGATCCTGTTCACTCATAAATTTTTAATATTTGGATATCAGGTTCATTAATTTAATTATAAAAAGTCAGAAAGTGCTTTTCTTAAAAGGTATCCATTTTAAAATCAAACCTACTCCCACAGCAGCAGCTATACCAGATGTAACCCCAATCAAAAGACTTTTGCTTTCAAATAAATAGGAAACAGTTATTACTGCTATTATAAATCCAATTCCGGTTATTTGATATCGATTGAAGGCTGCCATTATTATTGGACGATTTTAAGTTATTGAATTCAATATTATTTACCTGGTTTTTTGTTGCTTACTTATCACAACATCTGAAATTGGATCAAAGGCCGGAAAGAATAATCTAATATAGAAAAATAATTGAGGGAAGGCAGGGAGCGGAAATTTTTACGCTTACTTCCAATGGTTTGTATTTATTAAATATCTTAGGAGGATTAAAAATTAAATTATGATATCGCTTCGCATCTTGCTAATTTTTCCTTTAATGCTGCTCCTTTTATTAATTCCACTCCAGGCTCAGGATACTAACTCATTTAAAACCGGTACCTATGAATTTAAAGAGGACAGTCCGTGGACGGAAATCAGGAAGAAACGAATTAATACGCTTTTACCTGAGGCCTTAAAAGCAGCCAAAGTAGATGGCTGGATAGTGATAGTTCGGGAAAATAATAACGATCCGCTGGCAGATCA
>CAZXEY010000082.1:8539-13813 GCA_964639695.1 uncultured Antarcticibacterium sp.
ATGACCTTCGCCTTTGATGGTTTTCATTCCTGGAAATTACCCGATGGAAATTTGAAAACAATTTCGGTAGAAGAGATGGTGGTGATTACAAAAGATGGTGCCGATTATCTAATAGCTCCCCAGGAAGAATTGATTTTAATTTCAGGTAAATAATTTGCCAGGAAGACACTAAAACACAAAGCTTCACAAGCCTTAGTGTATCTTTGTGCTCTTTCAGCCTTTATGGCAACTTTTCAGAAGAAAGCCTCTCCAAAATAATAGTTTTTCAACTGAAAGAATTTTCCTATTTTAGGATTTCATTAAGAAGATAGAACCTTCCGCCGATTTTCAGCAAAATAATTGTCTGATTTTCATAAATGTGAAAGTGTTAGTCAAACCGGGATAGCACCAATACTATTATTAGTTTCAGCCTTCTTAGTGTAATTAATATTTAAAGATATCTGGAGATAATTCGGAATTAAAGAAATCAAAATTAATTCTCGGCGTTAAACCTTTTATAAATTTTCCTGTCTTAAAAAGAATAAATACCAACATCACTAATAATCCTATTCTAAAAAACCACTCATCATATAATTTTAAATCAAATGCTTTCGGAATAAATCCCGGAACCACTAAAACAAACCCTTAATACACATGGAAAGAAGAAAATTTGTTCAACTGGCAGGTTTAGGGACAGGCGCTATTTTGATGCCCTCCTTTCTCCTGGGAAACACTATTCCGGTAGAGGCACTGCTTGATCCCGGGATGGACATCGCCGTCAAGAAACGACTTGCAGATGTCGCATTAAACACTGCAAAATCCTTGGGTGCATCTTATGCCGATGCCAGGATTGGAAGATATCTTAACCAATATGTATCTACAAGGGAAGATAAAGTGCAGGGTGTGGTCAATACTGAATCATTTGGTATAGGAATTAGAGTAATTGCTAATGGTACATGGGGGTTTGCATCTACCAATGACGTTTCTGAAGAGGGAATAAAAAAAGCCACCAATCAGGCTGTAGCCATTGCAAAAGCAAATGCTATTATCCAGAAGGATCCTGTAGTCCTTGCTCCTGTGGAAGCTTATGGAGAGGTTTCCTGGAAAACTCCAATTAAGAAAGACTTTAAAGAAGTACCTGTTTCAGAAAAAGTTGAACTACTGCTGAAAGCCAACGCCGCAGCTATGGCAAACGGTGCTAACTTTGTGAATTCCAACTTGTTTATGGTGAATGAGCAGAAATATTTTGCATCTACGGAAGGTTCCTATATAGACCAGGATATCCACCGAATATGGCCAACTTTTGGAGTAACGGCAATAGATCGTGCTGCCAATAAATTTAAATCCCGTGACGCTATGAGTGCGCCAATGGGAATGGGTTACGAATATTTGGATGGCCTTGAATCTGAAAAACTTGAAGGACCTGCAGGAATGAAATTGTACAGGAACAGTTATGATATTGTTGAAGATGCAACCCTTGCCGCAAAACAGGCTAAGGAAATGCTGAAAGCAAAATCTGTAGAGCCCGGCAAATATGATCTTGTGCTTGAACCAAACCACCTTGGTTTAACCATTCACGAATCTGTAGGCCATCCGCTGGAACTGGATCGTGTGCTTGGTTATGAGGCCAATTACGCAGGAACCAGTTTTGCTACATTAGACAAATGGAAATCTGGAGACTTTAAATACGGTAGTGATATCGTAAATCTCGTTGCCGATAAAGTGCAACCGGGATCTTTAGGAAATGTTGGTTGGGATGATGAAGGAGTGAAAACAAAACAATGGGATCTTGTTAGAAATGGAGTCCTTACTAATTACCAGGCGATTCGTGACCAGGTGCATATGATAGATCAAAATGAATCTCACGGTTGCTGTTATGCACAAAGCTGGAATGATGTACAGTTCCAGAGAATGCCTAACGTTTCCCTTGAACCGGGGAAAGACAAATATTCTATTCACGAAATGATCAAGGATGTTGAAAAAGGAGTTTACATAGCAGGACGGGGATCTTATTCAATTGATCAACAGCGATACAACTTCCAGTTTGGAGGTACCGTTTTTATGGAAATTAAAAATGGAGAGATCGTGGGACTGCTTGATGACGTTGCTTACCAGTCAAATACCCAGGAGTTCTGGAATTCCTGTACCAAGATTTGTGATGAGGGAGATTATCGTTTATTTGGATCTTTCTTTGATGGTAAAGGCCAGCCTTCACAGGTGAGTGCTGTATCTCACGGTAGTTCTACTGCGAGGTTTAACGATGTAAATGTGATCAATACCGGTCGAACTGTTTAATAATGTTTTTCTAAAAGATACTATAACAATGGCAATATATACAAAAGAAGAAGCACGGCGAATTATGGAAAAGGCTTTAAGCTTTTCCAAAGCCGATGCTGCCGAAATAAATTTAGGCGGAAGCGAAAGCGGAAACATTCGTTATGCCCGTAACACGGTTTCCACATCGGGACATCGTTCCAACCAGTCACTTTCTGTAACTTCGAATTTTGGAAAACAGTCAGGATCGGCAACAATTGATGAATTTGACGACGCTTCACTTGAGAAGGTGGTTAAACGATCGGAAGAACTTGCGAAACTGGCTCCTGTGAATCCGGAATTTATGGCGCCCCTGGGACCACAAACTTATGATGATGACATCACTTTCGTTGAAGCAACGGCAAATATAACCCCAGAATACCGCGCAAAAGTGGCAGCAGCTAGTATTGAACCAGCCTCACAAAAAGATGTTACCGCTGCAGGATTTTTAAATGATTCTTCCAGTTTTAGATCGATGCTGAATTCTAATGGACTTTTCGCTTACAACAAATCCACTGATTCTGATTTTACCGTTACTATGAGAACCAACGACGGAACAGGTTCGGGGTGGGTTTCCAGGGATTTCAATGACATTAGAAAATTCGATCCTGCCGAAGCTGCAAAAGTGGCTATTGATAAGGCAGTAATGTCCCGCGAAGCAAGAGCGATAGAACCTGGGAAATATACGGTGATCCTTGAACCTGCAGCATCTGTAGATCTTCTTCAGAATATGGGAAGATCTTTTAATGCCCGTACTGCAGATGAAGGCCGAAGCTTTATGTCTAAGGACGGTGGTACTAAACTTGGCCAGAAGATCGTGGACGAACGGGTTAATATTTATTCAGATCCTTTACATCCTGAAGTTCCTACTTCCACGTGGAATGGAGCGGGGCAGGCATTGAAAAAAACAAAGTGGATCGAAAACGGAGTGGTAAAGAATCTTGCCTATGACAGGTATTGGGCTGTACAAAAAGGAGTAGATGCTGTGCCTTTTCCTTCGAATATGATCATGGATGGTGGAAGTGCTACCCTTCAGGATCTTATTAAAAGCACTAAAAAAGGAATTCTGGTGACCAGGTTGTGGTACATAAGAGGAGTAGATCCTCAAACTTTACTCTATACCGGCCTTACCCGGGACGGGACTTTTTATATTGAGAACGGAGAAATTCGTTACCCTGTTAAGAACTTTAGGTTCAATGAAAGCCCCATCATTATGTTGAACAATCTTGAAGAACTGGGACAACAGGTTAGAATTGGTGGAAATTTAATTCCGTATATGAAAGTGAGAGACTTCACTTTCACCAGTTTATCTGATGCTGTATAATTTATTGTAAATGATTAAAACTGGTTGTGATGCATACTTTCACAGCCAGTTTTTTTATAGCCCCCTAACCCCCAAAGGGGGAATTATTTTCTTTAAAAAGAGGACCTTGATTAAGGTCCAAAAAGACGTCAAGGCACAATGGTTGCACTAAGATTAGTGTCTTTTAGTGACTTTAAGCCTTAGTGGCAAAATTTCGAACAACAGAAAACAGAAAACGGAAAACAGAAAACAGAAAACGGGAAACGGGAAACGGGAAACGGGAAACGAACAAATGAACAACTTCTTCTTCACAAGACTACAATATGAATCGGGAGACTGGGATGTGGATCAACGCATGCCCTCCAATCTTCTGAACTCGCTTGTGGAATATACCACGCTCGCTGTAGATAAGAAGGAGAATATCATTTCCCTTAGCAGTGATGAGATCTTTAAATGTCCTTTTACTTATATTTCGGGGCATAAGCTCGTGCAGTTCACGGCAAAGGAACGGGAGAACTTTGGAAAATACGTTCGCAACGGCGGGTTTGTATTTGCAGATGACTGCAATCATGATATTGACGGACTCTTTGCCAAATCCTTTGAACGGCAGATGGAAGAGATCTTTGGTGTAGGGGAACTGAAAAAGATTCCGAACAACCACGAGATCTACACTACTTTTTTCAAATTTGAGAACGGACCACCTGCAACCTCCCAGGAATTAAATGGATGGGGAGACGACCTGGTACACGACTATCTCAAGGCAATTGTGATCAACGGCAGGATCGGGGTTTTGTACAGCAATAAAGATTACGGTTGTGAATGGGATTACGACTTCAGGAACAAACGATTTTATAAAATTGACAACACCCGGTTTGGGGTGAATATCGTGATGTACGCGCTTACATCATAAAATAGAAGATATGAATAAAGAATTAGCCGACTTAGACCTGGAGGTAAAAATGCTCACAGGTAAACTGAAAGATCTAAAAACTGAAATTGCCAAAGTCATCATAGGCCAGGAGGAAACGGTAGATCAATTACTCATAACATTTCTTGCAGGCGGTCACGCCTTGCTGGAAGGAGTGCCGGGCCTGGCGAAAACCCTAATGATAAGGACCCTGGCGCAGGCCATTGATCTCAAGTTCAAGAGGATTCAATTTACGCCAGATCTTATGCCATCTGATATTATTGGAACAGAGATCCTCGAGGAAGATCATACCACCGGGAAGAAATTTTTTGAGTTCAACAAAGGTCCTATTTTCGCCAATATCATCCTTGCCGATGAGATCAACCGGACGCCACCCAAAACCCAGGCTGCGCTTTTGGAAGCCATGCAGGAATTTGAAGTGACCTATTCCGGAAAAACCTATAAACTGGACCGGCCTTTCTTTATTCTCGCCACGCAAAACCCAATAGAACAATCGGGAACATTTCCTTTGCCGGAAGCCCAGCAGGACAGATTTTTATTCTACATCAAGATTGGATATCCCAATGAAGCTGAAGAAACAAATATTTTAAAAAGTACAACCGGAGCTAGACCTCAGGCGATAAATATGGTGATTACGGGTGAGGAGATCCTGCGTTTACAAAGTTTGGTGCGGGAAGTGCCTATAAGCGATGAACTGGTAGGGTTTGTAAGCAAAATAATCCGGGCCACCAGGCCTGAGACCACTTCCAAT
>CAZXEY010000083.1:0-4651 GCA_964639695.1 uncultured Antarcticibacterium sp.
ATATTAAGGTATCTTGCTATTTCATAAACTTCACTTTTCATAAGATCGGCAATAGGGCTTAAGTCTACGCCACCATCACCATACTTGGTGAAAAATCCTACACCAAAATCTTCCACTTTGTTTCCGGTTCCAGCTACTAAATAGCCATGTAAACCGGCAAAATAATATAAAGTGGTCATTCTTAACCGCGCCCTTGAATTGGCCAAGGCAAGAGAAAGATTTCCTATTTCATGAACCTGGGGAACAGCACCCTCAAATTGATCGAAAACAGGGGTGAGATCCACCGTTAAATTGCTTACATTGGCAAATTTTGTTTTTAAAAAGGAGATATGCCGTTGTGCTCTGTTAACCTGATCTACAGGCTGGTGTATAGGCATTTCTACACATAAGGTCCTTAACCCGGTTTTTGCGCAAAGGGTGGAAACTACAGCTGAATCTATACCACCGCTAATTCCAAGAACAAAACCATTTGTGTTGGCAGAAGTTGCATAATCTTTTAACCAGTCTACGATATGATTTACGACCTTTTCCGTTTGCATAATATTGGGTGTTTAAAATTGTATGTAATACCTTTGCAACAAATTTAACATTAATCCATAATTAATAAAAAAAGCAGGCGTTAAAGGCTTCATAATAAACTTATATGCAAAAATTAGTAGTCTTTGTTTTTTTAGCTGTTCTAATGTATTCCTGTGATAAACAATCCAGGGTAGAGCAGGAAATAGAAAAGGTTGATGTAAATTTTGAGGTAATAAGATTTGATAAAAAATTTGCTGAAGTTACAGAGGAAACTCTACCCGATCTTAAGGCAGAATATCCCTTCTTATTTCCTGCACAATATCCCGATAGCGTTTGGGTAGAAAGAATCAATGATACGATACAGCAGGAGTTGAATACTGAAGTGCTGGGTACTTTTAGCGAATTTTCTTCGGAAGAAGATAAGCTTCACGATTTGTTCCAGCATATAAAATATTATTTTCCGCATTTTGAAGCTCCCACAGTTATCACTATAACTTCAGATGTTGATTATAGAAATAAAGTTCTTCTTGCTGAAGAATACCTTTTTATTGCTCTCGATACCTATTTAGGTAGGGAACATGGATTTTATGTAGGTATCCAGGAATACCTTAAAAAGAATTTTGAAAGAAATCAAATAATTCCAGATGTGGCTAATGAATATGGTAAAAGATATGTTCCGCAGCCCCAAACAAAATTGTTTTTAGCCCACATGATCTACTATGGAAAGATTCTTTATTTAAAAGATCTTTGGCTCCCAGATACTCCCGATTACGAAAAGCTGGGTTATACCAGTGAAGAACTAGAATGGGCAAAGGCAAATGAAGACCAAATCTGGAGGTATTTTGTGGAAAAACAGATACTGTTCAATTCCGATACTCAATTGTATTCAAGGTTTTTGTATCCGGCTCCTTTTTCTAAATTTTATCTGGAACTTGATAACGAATCCCCGGCAATGCTGGGACAGTATATTGGCTGGAGAATGGTAAGGCAGTATATGGAAAAAAATGATGTAAGTATTGAGCAGATGTTACAGACAGATGCAGAAACAATTTTTAAACGGGCAAATTATAAACCTAGAAAGTAATGGCAGAATTTAAAAAATCTGAAATAAATATTGAAGTATTACTAGATGCGAACCGTGTTCCCGAAGCTTTGTTCTGGAGTGCAGAAGACGGGGATGTCTACCGTGAGGAGGCGAAAGCTATGTTATTATCGATGTGGGATAGTAAGGAACAGGAGACGTTAAGGATTGATCTCTGGACCAAGGATATGCCTGTGGATGAAATGAAAAAGTTCTTTCACCAAACCCTGGTTGCAATGAGCGATACTTTCAACCGCGCAACCCAGGATGAGAAAATGACGGCAACTATGAAGGATTTTTGTGATTATTTTGCCGAAAAAATGGACCTGAAGAAGTAGTTACTTTTCAGGAAAGAATATTTTCCAGTTTTGCGGCCTAAGATGTTCTGCCATAGAGAACGTACTGTATTCCCCATTCCTTATGAGAGTTTCGCCTGAGGGTTTAATAAGACCCAGGGATCCACAAAGAGTGGGGTTTATAAATAGGGTGTTTCTTAGAAAATTCTTACTATCTGTAAAATAATATTCTTCCGGGGACCCTTCAGCATTTTCAAGAAGGATGCTTTCTTCAAAAAAGTTCAGGACTACAATTTTTGAATCTTTTTCGATTTTCTCTTTGTTGATGTCGGTAAATCTTTTCCTGGTTTTCACCTTCTGTATTTTCCAGTCATTTGAAGAATCCATTGCACATAGATCATCTTCAAAAGTATATTCAATTAAAAAAATTTGATCCTCAGGAAAACTCTTACCCGTAATATCCTCAAGTTTGTGTTTAAAAGGAGTGTAATTTATAAATAAAGCAGAATAAACAGGGGAGAATAATCTTGCGACGCGGCTACTGTCCCCTGCAACATAATCCCATCTGGCAAGGTTATTAGTTTTCTCTCTCCATTTTTTCTGAAAATTGTGATTGTTAATCTTATTTCCGTTTTCATCCAGATAATAATGCACACTGTGAGGCATTTTTAACGCATTACAGGAAATGAGAAAAAAAGTAAAAAGCAGGAAGATTATTTTACGCATTTTGGAAATTAATAAGTAGGAGCTTCTGCTAAAATAAGATATTATGGAAAACTAAAAAATCCGGCGTCTTTTGGATCGCCGGATTTTTAGGTTTATTATCAAAGGAAATTACCCGTTCATTGAGATCAGGAATTCCTCATTGTTCTTGGTCTGTTTAAATCTTTCGTTTATAAATTCCATAGCTTCTACAGGATTCATATCTGCAAGATACTTTCTCATTACCCACATACGCTGAATGGTGTTTTCGTCAAGTAACAGATCATCACGACGCGTACTTGAAGAAGTAAGGTCAATTGCAGGGAAAATCCGGCGGTTGGCAATCTTCCTGTCCAACTGAAGTTCCATGTTTCCTGTTCCTTTAAATTCTTCGAAAATTACTTCGTCCATTTTAGAACCGGTATCTGTTAAAGCAGTTGCGATAATAGATAAAGAACCTCCATTTTCAATATTTCTTGCGGCACCAAAGAAACGTTTTGGTTTGTGTAAAGCATTTGCATCAACACCACCACTCAATACCTTACCACTTGCAGGTTGAACCGTATTGTAAGCTCTTGCAAGACGTGTAATGGAATCAAGAAGGATCACTACATCGTGGCCACATTCTACCATTCTTTTGGCTTTTTCAAGAACAATATTTGCAACTCTTACGTGTTCGTGTGCTTCCCGGTCGAAGGTAGAAGCAACTACTTCACCTTTAACGTGACGTTGCATATCGGTTACTTCTTCAGGGCGTTCATCAATTAAAAGAATAATTTGATATACTTCAGGATGGTTTGCGGCTATAGCATTTGCAATATCCTTTAATAACATCGTTTTACCGGTTTTTGGCTGGGAAACGATCATACCTCTTTGGCCTTTTCCAATAGGTGAGAAAAGATCCATTACCCTTGTAGAAATTGTGCTTTGTCTTTCGGCAATATTGAATTTCTCCTTTGGGAATAGCGGAGTTAAATGTTCAAAAGAAATCCTGTCTCTCACAACCTGTGGGTCAAGACCATTAATCTTTACAATTTTAATAAGAGGAAAATATTTTTCTCCTTCTTTTGGAGGCCTTATTTGTCCAAGAACGGTATCCCCGGTTTTTAATCCGAATAATCTTATTTGTGATTGAGATACGTAAATATCATCTGGTGATGATAAATAATTATAATCAGATGAGCGCAGGAAACCATAATTATCCTGCATAATGTCAAGAACCCCTTCGCTTTCTATGATAGCATCAAATTCATAATCGGGTTCTCTGTAGCGGTTGCGATTATCGCGGTTACCGTTGTTTTTGCTGCCGGAATTACTGTTCTGGTTATTGCCGTCAGATTTATTTCCGCGGTTATCCTTGTTGCCGTCGTTCTTACTGCTGCGGTTATGATCTTTATTGTCCGATTTATTTCCACGGTTATCTTTATCAGACCGGTTATCCTTGTTATCAGATTTGTTACCCCGCGAATCATTGTTACTGTCGTTATTGCCGCGACTGTCTTTGTTATGATCCTTGCGGTTATCTTTACTGCTGTCTTTTTTGCCGCTGCTATCTTTTCTATCGTCACGGGAACTGCGGTTATCTTTAGAAGACTTGCTATCGTTCCTGTCTGGTTTTGAAGATTGCTGGCTGTTTTCGTTTTTATCTTCAGATTTTGAATTCTGAGAATTTGACGAATTTGAATTTTGATTGGAATTCTGGTTAGTATCCTTTGCCTGCGATTCGTTGTTGCCAGATTTTTTTGTATCCTGATTAGGGGATTTTCTATCGGCTCCTATTTTTTTGCGGGTTTCATTAGAAGATGGACCAGAATTGTCCTGAGCAGTGGAATCTTCACTTAAAACTTCTTTTACTTTATTAGGGTTGGCTGCCTGGTAGTCTAGGATTTGATACACTAAATCCAGCTTCTTTTGTGTGCGGTATTTAGGAACATTAAGAGTTTTGGCAATATCCTGAAGCTCAGGAAGCTTCTTGGCTTTTAATTCTGAAATTTCGAACATGAATTAGTATAAAAAATATAATTTGTGATTGTTTTGTTGTAAACTTCTAGAG
>CAZXEY010000083.1:4661-13577 GCA_964639695.1 uncultured Antarcticibacterium sp.
TAGAAGTTCTAAATAACCTAGTATTGAATTGGTTACGAAATCTTAATGCAATAATACAACTTTATTTTAAATTTTAGAGCTGCCGGTTTAAAAAGAAACACTTATTTTTGTTGCCGAATTTTGCAGGAAATATGTTACAACGTATCCAAACCATATATCTTTTTATTGCTGCACTTATTAGCGGGATCTTAATATTTTTTGTTCCTTTGTGGAGCAATGAAGCCGGTGAGCCTGTTTATGCACAGGATGTACTTTTGGCCTTTGCTATGTTCTTAGGCTCTGCAGTTCTTTCTTTTATAACAATATTTTTATATAATAACCGTAAGCTTCAGTTTGTTCTGGGGCGGGTAAATATATTATTAAACTTTTTTTTGCTAGGAGTTTTCGTTTATTGGTTGCTAACTGTACCTGGAGAGGTGGAAATCTCTGAGAAAGGTATTGGGATGTTCCTTCCAGTTCTTTCTATCGTTTTTTTAGTGCTTGCCAACAAGGCCATTAAAAAGGATGAAGATCTCGTAAAATCTGCTGACCGATTTCGATAAACCTATTATCTTAGTGTTATTAGTGCGAAGAAACCCAAAGTGAAAGCTTTGGGTTTTTTGCTTCTGCTCTTTTCTTTTGAAGAAATTTTTTTTCTACTTTGGAAGTTGCAAAGTTTACTTCTCTTTAGTTTCTGAAGCTAATTCTATCACCTCCAAATCTGTAATATTCTTTCCATCGATCTTAAACCGGAGCATTGTCCTGGTCTTGTGAAATCCATGTTTTCCTGCTGCGCCGGGATTCATGTGGAGAAGCTGCAGGTTTTTATCATTCATAACCTTAAGAATATGGGAGTGGCCGCAAATAAACAATTTGGGAGGATTGCTCTTAATTTCCTCTTTAACAGCCGGGGAATAGCGACCGGGATATCCTCCAATATGTGTGATCCACACATCGATACCTTCGCAAAAAAAGCGGTTATTGAGGGGGAATTCTTTTCGTATTTCGTGATTATCAATATTTCCAAAAACTGCACGTAATGGTTTAAAAGCTTTTATTTGATCTGTAACTGTGAGATCTCCTATATCTCCCGCATGCCACACTTCATCGGCCTCTTTCACATAATGTAGTATTCTTTTATCAATATAACTGTGCGTATCGCTAAGGAGCAGAATTTTTATCATTTCTTCCTGTACTTTTATTTAAGTTTCTAATTATCAGCTTAAACTATCGATGGATTAGAATCTCCGGTAGGCTTCCTCCTAAGGGTTCTTAAGTTTGCCGTATCTTTGTAGCTGTAATTGGTAAAAATAGTCAATTTAGATTGAGATATTTTATAGAACTGGCTTATAACGGGAAAGCCTATCATGGCTGGCAAATTCAACCTGATGCCGTCTCTGTTCAGGAAACGCTGGAGAAGGCTTTATATATTCTTTTACAGCAGAAAATACAGGTGGTAGGGGCAGGAAGAACAGATACAGGAGTACATGCTTCTCAATATTTTGCTCATTTTGATGGTCCAGAAATATCCCAATTGCCGAATTTTATTTATAAATTAAATTCTGTTTTACCGGCAGATATTGCCATCTATAATATATTTGAAGTAAAGGCCGATGCGCACGCGCGGTTTGATGCTTTAAAAAGAAGTTATCAATACAATATTGTACAGGAGAAAAATCCTTTTGAAACTGGAACTTCTCATTACGTGAAGAACCAATTGAATGTCGATAAAATGAATCTTGCGGCTTCAGTTTTATTGAATTACAGGGATTTTAAATGTTTTTCCCGGTCGAAAACCGATGTGAAGACCTATAGCTGTAAAATTGAGAAAGCAAACTGGCAGCAGCAGGGGAACAAATTAATCTTCTACATAACGGCAGACAGATTTTTGAGGAATATGGTAAGAGCGGTAGTAGGGACATTATTGGAAATAGGTTTGGAGAAAATGCCGGTGGATAAAATCCATCAAATTATTAAGAGCAGGGACAGGGGAAAAGCCGGAGCCTCGGTACCGGCAAAAGGACTTTTTTTAACAGAAATAGAATATCCTTCAACGATATTTAAGGAATAAATGGCTACAGCAACAGGAAATGCTTTTGATATAAACCTATTTAAAAGGTTAATGCGCTATACGAATCCCTATAAGTGGACATTCTATTTAGTGGCAGTTGCAGCTATTTTATTATCCTTTTTTGCAGTAGCGAGACCTTACCTTCTTCAAATTACAGTAGACGAATCAATTATTCCAAAGGATAATGATAACCTGGTTTATTATATAACCCTTATGTTCATCGCCCTTATCCTGGAGGTGCTGTTTCAGTTCTTATTTATCTACTTCGCAAACTGGTTAGGACAGCAGGTAGTTAGGGATCTAAGGGTGAATTTATTTAAACATATGCTTCAGTTCAAAATGAAGTATTTTGATAAATCGGCCGTAGGAAGACTGGTAACCCGGGCGGTTAGTGATATTGAAACAATTGCCAGTATTTTTAGTGAAGGCCTTTTCGTTATAGCCAGTGATCTCTTAAAAATGATTGTGGTGCTGGGGGTAATGTTCTATAATAGCTGGCAGTTGACCTTACTGGTCCTAACAGTTCTTCCTTTCATTTTATATGCAACGCGGGTTTTTCAAAAGAAAATGAAAATAGCTTTTGAAGATGTTAGAAACCAGGTGGCAAACCTGAATACTTTCGTGCAGGAAAGGATTACCGGGATGAAGATCGTCCAGCTTTTTACGAGGGAAAAAGTAGAATATGAAAGCTTTAAGGATATTAATGATAAGCATCGCAAAGCCTGGGTAAAGACCGTTTGGTATAACTCTATTTTCTTTCCCATTGCCGAAATGTCTACTTCTATTACGATTGGTTTAATTGTATGGTACGGAGGTTTAAGGGTAGTGGAAAGCGACGCCCTTAGTTTGGGGATTATAATAATGTTCATTGAACTTGCGCAAATGCTTTTTAGGCCTTTACGTCAAATTGCTGATAAATTTAACACCCTACAAATGGGCATGGTGGCCGCGAACCGAGTGTTCGGAATCCTTGATACCAATTCAACTATTCCTGACACAGGAACTATTGAAGTTGATCATCTTAAGGGGGAAATTGAATTTGATGAGGTAAGATTTGGTTATAATGATGATGAAGAAATTTTAAAAGGAGTTTCTTTTGAAGTAAAAGCAGGGGAAACCGTTGCTATTGTTGGTGCTACCGGTGCCGGAAAAACGACGGTAATCAATCTTTTAAACAGGTTTTATGAGATCAATAGCGGGACGATCAAGGTTGACGGGATTGATATTAATAATATAAAGCTCAAATTTTTAAGAGCTGAAATTGCTGTGGTTTTACAGAATGTTTTTCTATTTGCTGATACCATTATTAATAATATTACCCTGAATAATCCCGGTGTTACTGAAGAAGTTGTTATTAATGCTGCAAAAGAAATTGGGGTTCACGAATTTATTTCTTCCCTTCCTAACGGCTACCAATATAATGTTAAGGAAAGAGGGATCATGCTATCTTCGGGCCAGAGGCAGCTAATTTCTTTTTTACGGGCTTATGTAAGCAATCCTAGTATTCTAGTTCTGGACGAGGCTACTTCCTCTGTAGATTCTTATAGTGAGCAACTAATACAGGATGCTACCGATAAAATTACTGAAGGCAGGACTTCTATAGTAATTGCCCACCGGCTTGCTACCATTAAAAAAGCAGATAAGATCCTGGTTATGGATGCAGGGAAAATTGTGGAAATGGGAACTCACAGGGAATTGCTGCAGGTGGAAAACGGCTACTATAAAAACCTTTACGAAGTTCAGTTTATGGCCGAAGAATCGGTTTGATCAGGTAAGGTCGTCCTTTAATTTCTGAATCAGTTCTTCAGGATTTTCAAAAACTACAAATTCCCCGTCCTTGATAAAGGATATTTGTCCAGTTTCCTCACTAACCACAAGTGCAAGAGCGTCTGTTTTTTCTGTAATTCCTACTGCAGCACGATGTCTTAATCCAAAGCGTAATGGAATGGATCTGTCATTGGAAACAGGGAGAATTACTCTTGTCGCAGTAATTTTATTATCCTCTATAATAGCAGCCCCATCATGCAAGGGCCCGTTCTTATGAAAAATGGATTCAAGAATGGGTTGATTAATTTCAATGTTCATGGAATCCCCTGAATTTTTTACGAAATCCAGGCTTGTACTTTTTTGGATAATAATTAAAGCCCCGGTTAAATTTGAACCCATGGTTTCACAGGCTTTAACGATCGCATTGATATTGGTGCTTATTTTGGTGTCATCTTTTACAAACTTCAACTGGCTAAGAAATTTTCTGCGTTGCGTGAAATTTGTTGAACCAATCATTAGCAGGAATTTCCTTATTTCCTGCTGAAATACCACAATAAGGGCAAACATTCCAACCCCAATAAATTCTCCCAGTACACTGCTTAACAACTCCATTTGAAGGAGCTGCGTAAGTTTACCTATGAGGTAAACGATGACAATTCCTACGAAGATATTTACGGCTACAGTACCTTTTACTAACTTATACAAATAGAAAAGCAGGATAGCCACAAATACAATATCGACTATATCAAGAATGCGGAGATTTAAAAAATCCAAATTTTTAGGCTTTTTGTAAATGTAGAAATAATAGTTTAGTTTTTTAGATGAGAAGTTAATTTCACTGCCTCAACAGCTTCTTTTACATCGTGAACCCTTAAAATGGATGCTCCTTTTTGTAAAGCTACAGTATTCAACACTGTTGTTCCGTTCAAGGCTTCTTTAGGAGAGCAATTAAGAGTTTTGTAAATTGTAGACTTCCTGGAAAGGCCTGCCAGGACAGGAACATCCAGGTATTTAAAAAGTTCAAGTTTAGATAATAGTTCGAAATTCTGATCTCTGTCCTTGGAAAAGCCAAATCCGGGATCTGCAATAATATCATTGATTCCTAAATCTCTTGCTTCACTTATTTTTTTAGAAAAATACATTAATATCTCTCCTACAAGATCCTTATAGTTATTAAGGTCCTTCATAGTTTGAGGAGTGCCCTTCATATGCATCAGGATATAAGGAACCTGGTGCCTTGCGACCAGCTCCATCATTTTCTTATCTAAATTACCTGCAGAAATATCGTTTATTAAAGCTGCACCTGTACTTAAACCCTCGGCTGCTACCTTCGATCGAAAAGTATCTACGGAGATTAAGGCTTCAGGGAAGTTCTTCAGGATGACCTCAATTGCCGGAATAACCCGTTGCAGCTCTTCTTCCACACCAATATCATCTGCACCCGGGCGGCTACTGTATCCACCTACATCAAGAAAAGCAGCTCCTTCATTCAGCATTTTTTCCGCAGATTGTAAAACTGAACTTTCCGAAGCGCTTCTGCTCCCGGCATAAAAAGAATCGGGAGTGCAATTAATAATTCCCATTACCTTAGGGATACTTAAATCAATTAAATTTCCTTTGCAATTAATTGTCATAGAATTACCGCGGTTAGTTGCAAAGTCACAGAAAAAATTAACTTTGACTAATTAAATTATTTCGCCGAAATTTACGCAAATTCAAACAGTTTTATGAAGGATACTTCAACACAATACGATGAGGTAATAAAGATATGCCGCGATTTATTCAATAATAAAATGAAAGATTACGGGTGCGCGTGGCGAATTTTGCGACTTCCTTCATTGACCGATCAAATTTTTATCAAAGCACAAAGAATAAGAGGGCTTCAGGAGAACGCGGTAAGAAAAGTGGATGAAGATGAGAAGCCTGAATTTATTGGGATCATTAACTATTCAGTAATGGCACTCATTCAGTTGGATTTGGGAGTAGCTACCAATCCAGATCTTTCTGCAGAAAAAGCATTGCAGCTTTACAACGAAAAAATTGCTGAAACCAAAACCCTTATGGAGAATAAAAATCACGATTATGGGGAGGCGTGGAGAGACATGAGGATTAGCTCGCTTACAGATCTCATCATACAAAAGCTATTGAGAGTTAAACAAATTGAAGATAATAAAGGGCAAACGCTGGTGAGTGAGGGAATAGCTGCCAATTACCAGGATATGATAAATTACGCTGTTTTTGCTATGATATTAATGGAAGAAGCAGCGGTTTAATCCAATAAAAACAATGAAAATATTTGTAGGAATTACGAGGATATTCGTAGGTATTTTATTTATAATATCTGGTTTTATAAAGCTTAACGATCCTCTGGGCTTTTCTTACAAATTGCAGGAATATTTTGGTGCTGCTGTCCTTAACCTGGAATTCCTTATCCCTTTCGCACTAATTCTTGCTATAATCCTCGTGATCTTTGAGCTGGTGCTGGGCATTATGCTAATTATTGGTTATCTCCCAAGATTTACCCTCTGGAGCTTACTGGTTATGATCCTTTTCTTTACATTTCTCACGTTTTACTCGGCATATTTTAACAAAGTTACCGATTGTGGATGTTTTGGAGATGCACTTCCTTTAACTCCATGGCAATCGTTTTACAAGGACGTTGTATTGCTGGTTTTGATCCTGGTCCTCTTCTTTAATCGAAAATATATCACCCCGCTTTTTGTTCCCGCCTCTCATCGATGGATTATTTTCCTGGCGTTTATGCTCTGTTTTACATTTGCATATTATGTATTGATGCATTTGCCGTGGATTGATTTTAGGGCGTATAAAATTGGAAATAACATTCCGGAGTTAATGAAGTTGCCTGAGGATGCTAAAAAAGCAGTTTATGAATACCGATGGAAATTCATTCAGGATGGGGAAGAAGTGGTGATTAAGAATACGGGTATTTATCCACAGGTAGAGGGTGAATACGTTGGTGTGGAAACTAAACTTCTAAGTAAGGGTGATGAACCTAAGATCCAGGGATTTCAAATTGAAAAAGATGGAGTGGATGTTGCTGAAGAAGTTTTTGCTGCAGATAAAGTTTTGTTGATCGTTGCTTATAATTTGAGAAGTACCGAAACTGAAGGTTTTGCTGGCGTAAAAAAACTGAGTGATGAAGCTTTGGAAAAGGGATATAAGGTTATTGCCTTAACAGCATCGGGAGAAAAAGCGCAACAGGCATTTATAGAAAAATTTAATTTGAATTTTGATTTTTACCAGACAGATGAAACGCTGCTTAAAACGATAGTTCGTGCAAATCCAGGTATTCTCACATTAAAAAAAGGAACTGTTACTCAAAAAGTTCACTGGTTTGATATTGACAACATAAAACTGTAGCGGCTTTTCTTCTAAAGAAAGTGTAAAATGTACGGCTGTTTTAAAGCTTAATCTTATTTTTGGAAAAAGAGGAATTGTTTTGGCAAATAACTCTTTAAATAAAGATGTTTTGCCATACTAATAAACCAATATTATGAGAAAAAATATAGTTGCAGGAAACTGGAAAATGAATAATGATCTCGCCGAAACGTCAGAATTACTGAATCATCTAAAGATGCAGTTGGTAAAAGAACCTACTGCAGAAGTTTATGTTGCGCCATCTTTTACCAGTTTATACCACGCCTTTCAGACTTTAAAGGATACACCCATAAAGGTAGCCGCTCAAAATATGCATTTTGAGAAAAGTGGTGCCTATACAGGAGAAATTTCTGCTCAAATGTTAAAGAGCAATGGTGTAACGACAGTGATTATTGGGCATAGTGAGAGAAGAGCCTATTTTAATGAAACTGATGAGATCCTGGCGAAAAAAGCTTCTGCGGCTATAGAAAGCGATATGACGGTAATTTTCTGTTTTGGGGAAGAGCTGAAGGATCGTAAAGCAAACAAACATTTTGAAATTGTAAATTCACAGTTGGAAAACGGTATTTTTCATCTGCCAAAAGAGGCCTGGAAGAACGTAATATTGGCTTATGAACCTGTTTGGGCAATAGGAACCGGAGAAACAGCTTCACCAGATCAGGCACAGGAAGTGCACGCTCATGTTCGAAAACTCCTTGCTGAAAAATATGATGACGAAACTGCAAATGAAGTATCTATTTTATATGGTGGAAGTGTTAAACCAGATAATGCCCGCGAAATTTTTGGTAAGGAAGATGTGGACGGGGGATTAATTGGAGGTGCCAGTTTAAAGGCCATAGATTTTCTCGCTATTGTTAATGCTTTTTCATAATGCCGAACAACTATATTGAATACGCTTTTAAAATAAGCCCTTTACAGCCTGCATCTGAAATTCTTATTGCTGAATTAGGTTATGCAGGTTTTGAAAGTTTTGTGGAGAATGAAGAAGGAATAACCGCTTATATTTCTTCTAAAGAGCATCACGAGCAGGTGTTGGATGGAATTTACGTACTTACCTCCAATGAATTTGAGATAAGTTATACCACCAGGGAAATTGAACAGGTGAACTGGAACAGTGAATGGGAAAAGAATTTTTCACCTATTATTGTTGATGAAAAATGCACTGTACGCGCGCCTTTTCACGAAAAGCCAAATACAGAATTTGATATACTTATAGAACCCAAGATGTCTTTTGGGACAGGTCACCACGCTACTACACATATGATGCTGCAGTTTATTCTAAAAGAGGAATGGCAGGGAAAGCGGGTGCTGGATATGGGTTGCGGAACAGGGGTACTTGCCATTTTAGCTGCAATGAAAGGAGCAAAGGACGTTGATGCAATAGATATTGATAACTGGTGTTATTTAAATACACAGGAAAATATCGAAAGAAATGATGTTCCGTTTATCAAGGTATATGAAGGAGGGGCAGAACTGTTGAAGGGTAGAATATATGACAGGATCATTGCCAACATCAACAGGAATATTTTAGTAGAAGATATACCTGTATATGCTGAATGTTTAGCGCCTCAGGGTATCTTATATCTAAGCGGATTTTATACTGGAGATATTCCTGTAATAAGAGAAAGATGTGAGGAATTTGGTTTAGAAATGGAAGAAAACCTGGAGAGGGAAAACTGGACGGCAGTTAGGTTTTATAA
>CAZXEY010000084.1:0-13342 GCA_964639695.1 uncultured Antarcticibacterium sp.
ATGCCGTTGATTAAAACTTGCCCTTCTGTGGGGATTTCATTTCCATTAAGAACAAGATCGTAAGCATTTGCACGAACTTTTCCAGGTTCGGTTTTCAGTAATTCAATATCTTCAGGTTTTGGAGAAGTAAAGGGATGGTGCATTGCGTGATAACGTTTACTTTCTTCATCATATTCTAGTAAGGGGAAATCTAATACCCATAAAGGTGCAAATTCATCAGATTTCCTAAGTCCTAATTCTGTAGCCAAATTCATTCTTAAAGCACTTAACCTGGTCCTGGTTTTATCTGCCTCGCCGGCCATTATCAGAATAAGATCTCCGGGATTTGCTCCCGATAAATTTGCCCATTCCTTAAGGTCTTCTTCAGAATAAAATTTATCTACAGATGATTTTAAACTCCCATCTTCATTGTATTTTACCCAAACCAGTCCATTTGCTCCAATTTGCGGTCTCTTAACCCAATCAATAAGATTATCAATTTCCTTCCGGGTATAAGAGGCAGCGCCGGGAACAGCAATTCCAACTATAAGTTCCTGGTCGTCAAAAACTTTAAATCCTTTGTTTTTTGCAGCCTCATTAAGCTCGGCGAACTCCATTCCAAACCTGATATCAGGTTTATCATTCCCGTACTTTTTCATAGCATCGGCATAAGTCATTCGCGGAAATTTTTCTATTTCCACTCCCTTTATTTGATTAAGAAGGTGACGTGTAAGGCCTTCAAAAGTGTCAAGAATATCTTCCTGTTCAATAAAAGCCATTTCACAGTCGATCTGTGTGAATTCGGGCTGCCTGTCTGCTCTTAGGTCCTCATCTCTAAAGCACTTAACGATCTGGAAATATTTATCCATTCCGCCAACCATTAAAAGCTGCTTAAAAGTTTGAGGAGATTGAGGAAGTGCGTAAAACTGCCCTTCATTCATTCTGCTTGGTACCACGAAATCACGGGCACCTTCGGGAGTTGATTTAATTAGATATGGGGTTTCCACCTCTATAAATCCCTCTTTCGAAAGGTAATTTCTAACTTCCATTCCCACCTTATGGCGAAACATTAAATTTTCCTTTACAGGATTCCTTCTAATGTCCAGGTAACGGTATTTCATTCTTAATTCCTCACCGCCATCGGTTTCATTATCTATTGTAAACGGGGGTGTGAGGGAAGGATTCAGCACCTTAAATTCCTTTACCAGGATTTCAATATCGCCTGTAGCAAGCTGCGGATTTTTGGACTCCCGCTCTATAACTTCCCCTTTGATTTGAATAACGAATTCCCGCCCAAGCTCTGAAGCTTCCTTAAGCATTTCTCCAGAAGTCCTCTCTTCATCAAAAATAAGCTGCGTAATACCATACCGATCCCTAAGATCAACCCACACCATAAAACCTTTATTCCTTATCTTCTGGACCCATCCAGCTAGGGTTACATTTTCTCCAATGTTAGCAGCAGTTAATTCTCCACAGGTGTGACTTCTATACATAATTATTGTTCAAATTTAAAAGGCAAAAGTAAGAAGATATAGCGGTTTCTAAAGGTGAAAACCTAAAATTTCCACAATATAACGAGGGGTATGGCAAATATTTTTCGCTTGCAATGTTAACTTAATGTTACGTAAATGTTTTTTTAATGTAAATTTTGTTATATTCGTATAGATCTAAAATTTATTGCTATGAAAATATTAAACTCCGTTTTAGTTGTGGCTGCTCTTTTATTTAGCGTAGCAGTTTCTGCACAAGAAGTGAAGTTTGAAAAAAAAGGAGATCTAGTTAAAGGGATTTATTATTATGAAGATGGAACTATTAGCCAGGAAGGAACGTTCAAGAATGGAAAACTCCATGGGGAGTGGGTTTCTTATGACCAAAATGGTAAGAAGACAGCCCTTGCGAACTATAAGGAGGGAGAAAAGGACGGAAAATGGTTTTTTTGGGCTAACGATATTTTAACTGAAGTTGACTATACTAACAATATAATTGCCGAAGTAAAAAGCTACAAGAATACCAATGCGATTGTGAATCGGTCTTAGCTCAAAAAAATATAAAATAACAAACCCGAAGCTTTTGCTTCGGGTTTTTTGTTTTTAAGCATTAGCTAATTTCCTGCGTTTACGTTCCGCTTTTCGGTTAGCCATATTAACTTTCATTCGGTTAACCAGGTAAAACATTACCGGCACCACGACCAGGGTCAGGAAGGTGGCGAATACAAGACCGAATATAACTGTCCACGCCAATGGCCCCCAGAAGATCACATTATCTCCACCTACAAAAATATTAGGATCATAGTTCATAAATAAGTTAAAGAAATCTATGTTTAGGCCCACTGCAAGAGGGATTAATCCTAAAACTGTAGTTATAGCCGTTAATAGAACTGGACGTAAACGGGATTTTCCTCCGGCAACAATAATTTGAAAATATTCTTCACGGGTTAATAACTCGTGTTCTTCATAACCCAGCTCATTCTTTTTTCTGTCAATTAGCAGCTGAGTATAATCAATAAGTACAATAGCGTTATTTACCACAATACCTGCCAGGGAGATAATACCCATCATAGTCATTATAATAACAAAATCCATTTGAAATATCACCAGTCCTAGAAATACGCCCGCCAAACTCAATAATACCGCCATTAAAATAATAACAGGTTTTGATACAGAATTGAACTGAGCTACAAGAATAAGAAGGATTCCTCCCAGTGCTATAAGTAAAGCTTTTAACAGGAAATTCATATTTTCTTCCTGCTTTTCCTGTTCTCCCGTAAATTGCAGATTCATTTCTTTGGGCAGATCGTAATTGTTAAGCGACATCTTTAATTGTTCCACAATTTCATTCCCATTGTATCCCTGCAACACATTGGAATAAAGTGTAATTACCCTTTTTAGATCTTTTCTTTTAATGGAATTAAAAGCAGAGGTAGCAGAAGTTTCTACAACAGAGGATATGGGAACCTGAACAAGTTCGCCTGTAGTCTGGTTCCTAAAGGTGATTGGCTGATTAAAAAGTGCATTTTGATCATACCTTGCTTTTTCATCAAATCTCACATTGATCTTGTAATCATCATCTCCATCTTTATAAGTTGAAACTTCTTCACCATAAATAGATCTTCTCAACGTTTGCCCTACCGAGGAAGTTGTTACTCCAAGTTGCCCCGCTTTTCTCCTGTCAACACGTACATCAAGTTCGGGTTTTGACTTATTTACATCAATCTTTAATTCTTCAATACCTGCAATACTCAGATCCTGAATGTAATTTCTAACACGCTCAGCTTCTATTAGCATTTCTTCGTAATTCTCACCTTTTAATTCAATATTAATAGGATATCCTGAAGGCGGACCGGCAGCATCTTTTTCCACTATTATAGAAGCTCCAGGAAATCCTTGCACAGCATCACGCACTTCAGATAAAACATCACTGGATTTTACTCCGCGACGCTTATTGTACTCTCTCATGGACAAAGTAACTTTTCCTTTATGAGGCATTTCGTTTTGTTGTCCGCCATCTGTTTGAGGATTTCCTGCACCCTGGCCTACCTGCGAAATAGCAGATTCTACCATATAGTTATAACCATCTGCATCTTCGTATTTTTTTATAACCTCAAAGATCTGTTCTTCAACTTCTTTAGTTAGCTCGTTGGTCCTTTCTATATCTGTTCCTTCCGGATATTCTATATAAGTAATGATTTGGTTGGGTTCATTTTCAGGAAAGAAAAGCACATTTGGCTGCACCAAACCTACCAGGACAAATGAGAATATAAGCAGCGCCAGGGTTCCGAAGAAAAAGAAATAAGCCTTTCTCTTTCGCAGGGCAAATTTTAAAAACCCTTCATAACTGTTTTCCAATTTTTTCAAAGATTTGTACTGGAAATATTTAACTCCTTTTGCCAAAACATATTTGTAGAACCAAAGCATAAGGGCACTAAAGATCAAAAGATTTCCTATTGCCCGTAACGCACCCATATCTGCAACAAAACCTCCAACAAGTAATATAATTCCAACCCCGGCCAATATTCCGCTAAACCTTATCAATCTTCTTTTCGATAATCCTTCTTCTTCAGTTTCCATAAATCTTGAGGTCAGCATCGAGTTGATTACCAAGGCAACAAAAAGTGAGGAGCCTAGAACCACAGAGAGTGTCATTGGAAATATTACCATGAACTTTCCAATAGTTCCCGGCCATAATCCTAAAGGGAAAAATGCTGCAAGGGTGGTGGCGGTGGATGCAATAATAGGCCATGCTATCTCTCCAAGACCTTGTTTGGCCGCTTTGATCCTGGGCATACCCTGGTCCATTAAAGAGTACACATTTTCAACTACCACTATCCCGTTATCAACCAACATCCCCAGTCCCATTACAAGTGCAAACAACACCATGGTATTCAATGTAAAACCTAAACTGGAAAGAATGATAAAAGACAGGAACATCGAAAGCGGAATTGCGAAACCTACAAAAAGCGCATTCCGGAATCCTAAAAAGAACATAAGAACCACAACCACCAGGATCACCCCAAAAATGATATTATTTACAAGGTCATCAACCTGGGTCTGGGTCTTCGTAGACTGGTCATTTGTAAGTGAAATATGTAATCCTTCTGGCAGGTAATTTTCCTGTTCTGCTGCAACAATTTTTTTTATCTCATCTACAGCTTCGATCATATTTTTTCCCGCCCGTTTCTTAATGTCAAGCATTACAACAGGTTCTCCATATTCCCTGGCGAACGTAGTAGGATCTTTTTCCTGAAATCTAATTTCGGCTATATCGCGAAGAAAAATATTTCCTCCTTCACGTTTCACAACTACGTCATTTAATTCATTTGGATCTTCTATTTCACCTATTATCCTGATATTCTTCTGAACATCATTGGAAAGAATATTACCACCGGAAATTGTCCTGTTCTCAAGACTAACAGCATTTACCACATCGGTAAAGCTCACTTTTGAAGCGGTCATTTTGTAGACGTCCAAGGCAATTTCAACTTCCATTTCTTCAGCTCCACGAATGGTAGCCTCTTTTATCTGCGGAAGTATTTCGATTCTATCTTGAAGGTATTCGGCATAATCTTTTAGTTGCTGAACAGTATAATCCCCGGTTAAATTAATATTGAGGATAGGCATTTCTTCAGATAAATTAAGATCAAAAACGTTGGGTTCTACCTTGGCGCCATTATCCATAGTTGGCCAGGTAGTTTCTGCCTTTACAAGATCTACTTTATCCTTTATTTTCTGTTTAGCTATGTCGACTCCTACTTCGTCTTCGAACTCCACAATTACCATCGAGTAATCCTGGAAAGTAGTAGAACTAATATCTTTTACGCCTCCAACATTGTTAAATTCCTGTTCAAGGGGTTCTGTTATAAACTTCTCCACATCCTCGGCAGAGTTACCCGGGTTAACAGAACTTACATAGATCTTGGTCTCGATAATTTCGGGAAATGATTCCCGGGGCATGCTGTAGTAGAAGATAAGCCCTCCCACTAAAATTATGGCTGTTATAACGTAAACAGTCATCCTGTTATCTATAGCCCAGGAAGAAAGTTTAAATTCTTTATCTATTTTCTTATTCATAATAGTTGCTGTACTTTCTTAATTTCTTAGCCTTACTTTTTGTGAATCCTGTAAACTTTTATTTCCTCCCACAATTACCTGATCGCCGGTTTTAAGGCCTCCCGAAATTTCTACTTTGTTATCATAAATACGGCCTGTTTCTACAACCACTCTTTTTGCTATTCCGGTAGTATCGGTGTCCTGCTCCAGAACGTAAATCACACTTTCTCCCTTGCTGTTTTTCTGGATCGCACTCTCCGGAATTGTGATCGCATTTTCGGCTGAATAATCATTTAGCTTTACTGTAGCTATTAGGTTTGGTTTTACAAGGCCATCTTCATTTGGAATAGCAACTTCGATTTGAAAAGTACGGTTGCTTGGATTGATGAAATTCCCCACCTGTCTAACTTTTCCTTCATATTCTTTCCCAATTGCCGGAATATCCACAATGACCGGGGTGCCTTCAGAAATACTCTGTAGGTAAACTTCGGGTACCGCAGCCTGTATGTACATATTGCTGAGGTTTACAAGCCTGAACAATGGATTCTGCCCCGGGTTTACCACTTCTCCTTCATCTGAAAGTACCTCGTCAATAACCCCTGCAAACGGAGCACGAACATTCGTTTTTGCCAGTTGCGATTTTAATTGATTCACTGCATTCTGTGCTGCTTCAAAATTTGTTTTCGCCTGTAGGAATTGAATTTCTGAACCAATATTTTGATCCCATAATCATTTTTGTCATTCAAAAGTAGTTTTAGCCAAGGCTGCCTGTGATTCCAGTTGCCCTAACTGGCTATCAAGCCCCCCTTCATTGATCTTAGCTAAAAGTTCTCCCTTTTTCACCTTTTGCCCCTCTTTAACATAAACCCGGGTAAGGGTTCCGGAATATTCGGGGTAGATCACAATATTTTCCTTGGTCGTCACATCTCCCTGCACTTGGGTAAAATGATTGAAGACGGTGTCGTTAACTGTTAGTGTTGCCACCAACGGGAAATTCTTGTTTGGATCCAGCTTCATGATAGCGGCATCCAATTGATCTATTTTTGCAGCGAGATCACTTTGCTGTTTACTCAGCTCTACCTTTCTGGCTCTAATCGCCTGTAGATCGTTGGTTTCAATAACATCCTCTACAGATTGGCCATCAGAATTTCCGCAGGATATTAAAAAGAAGGAAAACAATATTAAAACAAGTAAATTTTTCATAGGATATTTTTATGTGGAAGTTCTATTTTGAAGTTGAATATTTTGTAGTATCTAAAAGATTTTCGAGAGCTACTTTAGAAGTGATCACGTTCAGCATTGCCTGTAAAAGATCCTGCTGGGCAGCGTAAAGCTGTCGCTGAGCTTCTCCAAGTTCAAAACTGCCCGATAGGCCTTCAAAGAATTTGATCTCATTTTTATTTTCAATTCTTTGAGCTAATTCAAGGTTCTTTTTTTGGATCTGATAATTCTCCAGGCTAAACTCATAATCATTTTTAGCTGAATCTATTTGTAGTTTCACCTGATTTTCTACCTCTTCCAATTGGATTAGTGCCTGCTCATACTCGATTTTTCTTTGCTGGGTTCTTGAATTTCGCAACCCACTGCTAAAGATTGGAATGTTTAAACTCACCCCTAATATAGATTGAGTAAAATAGGTTTGGTTATCATTAAAAAAGGTAAAATCATTACTGTTTCCCTGGAAACCGTAATTAACAAATCCGGAAATGGTAGGAAGCGCTTTTGCCTTCTCCAGCTTCACAAATATTTCGGCAGATTCAGCCTGGTTTTCAGCAATCCTGTAGTCAATATTTTCTTCTACGGGAATTTCTTTTGCTAACAGTGCCAGGTCATAATATTGCATGGCCACATCATCAAGTTCATCGGTAAGTGTTAATTCCGCTTCCACGGTAATTCCAAGGGCCATACTTAGAAGTTCGTATGAGATACTTCTTAGCCTTAGGCTCCTGTTGAGGTTGTTCTGGAGTCCTAATAATGTTATCTGTAACTGCTCTACGTCCTCTTCTTCAGCTAAACCATTTTCAAAGATTTTCTGAGTGTCGTTGTAGGTTTTTTGAAGAGTTTCGATATTCTTTTCCAGTATGTCCACACTTTCCTTTGCCAAAAGAACATTTCCATAGGCATTAATGATTGCAGATTTTACTTCCTGATCTGTTTTAGTCTTGGCATTTCTGGAAATTTGCAGAAGTGTTTGTGCAGATTGTACTCCAACAATATAGGATCCATCAAAAATTAATTGGTTCCAGATAGCTGCGCCGGTTAAATTTTGTTTAGTCCCAAATCGTACAGGAACAAAAGTGCCGGGCGCACCTCCTGCAATTTCCCCGGGAATTAATGTCACCGGCTGCTTAAGGAAGTTTTGGTAATCTACATTTCCGGAAATTTGTGGTAAACCCTGGGCAATAATTTCCCATTTTTGCCTTAATGCCTTTTCCACTTCCTTTTCTGAGATGCGGGAGGTGTAATTATTCTCCAACCCAAAAGCAATTGCTTCTTCTAAAGAAAAAGTATAGGCCATAGGAACTTCCTGTTCCTGCGCAAAGGTTGTAAAGGAAAGTATAATCAAAAATATAAAGAAGCTATTTTTTATCATTTCTAATCTTCAATTGTTAAAAATTCTTTTAATATTTCAAGACCTTTAGGCGTTACAATAGCCCTTAAATGGTATTCTAGGTATTTTTCATTTACCTCTCTCATCGAGTAATTCGCAGCGGGAAAAAGGTCACTTCCCTTAATCGCCGTCATACCTAAAAAGTATATTTTACTAATGAAATCCACCGGAATGGAGGGGCGGTATAAACCACCTTTTATACCTTTTTCGAGATTTTGTATTATGCTGCATTGCATCGTATTGAAGTGATGCTTTTGTACAGATAAGAAGATCTTTGGGTAATACTTATTAAGCTGAAACTGAGGAGAAGATTTTTCATCCTTCAGGTGATGCATCACAAAACTTTTTATTTCAAACATTTCAACAATTGCATTGAGGTTTTTTTCTTTTATTTTCTCAATACCTTCATCGATCGATTCCAAAATAAAGAACGTAACGGCTTCAACTAACTTCGTTTTATTAGGGAAATGGATATAAATTGTTTTCTTGGACATCCCCATTTCATTGGCAAGATCATCCATAGTTACACTTTTAAACCCAAGGTTCAGGAATAGATCTGCTGCTTTTTTAATTATTTCTTCTTTCATTTTTCTTTTCTGAAGGCGCAAATGTACAACAGGAAACTTTAAAAACAATAAAAGTTTCCAAATTTTTCACGGAAAGCTTCAGAGAGATCTAAAAAATAATTTCAATTATTATATTTTAGCCAAAAATAATGCTGATGCTTTCCATTTCTCAATACCGTGAGGCCTTTATAGATCACTTGCATAAAAAGATAACTCCACGTGAACCGGAAAATCTTTATGATCCTATTCTTTATATTCTCAATCTTGGAGGTAAAAGGCTTCGGCCTGTACTTGTATTAATGTCTGCCGATATCTTTGGTGGTTCCTATAAAAAAGCTCTCGATGCGGCCCTTGCAATTGAGGTCTTCCACAACTTTTCTTTGGTTCACGATGATATTATGGATGATGCTCCTCTTAGGAGAGGAAAGGAAACTGTTCACGAGCGGTGGGATATCAATACGGGAATATTATCTGGCGATGCGATGCTTATAAATGCATACCAGTTATTTGAAAATTATGACGGCTCCATTTTTAAAGAACTGGCACAACTTTTCACAAAAACCGCCATCCAGGTATGTGAAGGGCAGCAGTATGACATAGATTTTGAGTCCAGAGAAGATGTGGAAATAGAGGATTATTTAAAAATGATCGAATTCAAAACAGCTGTTTTGGTTGGTGCTTCCCTGCAAATGGGAGCAATAATCGCAGAAACGAGCGAAAGCTGTAAAAAAGAAATATTCAAATTTGGATGTCTTTTAGGGGTCGCATTTCAACTTCAGGATGATTACCTCGATGCTTTTGGAGATCCCGAAACCTTTGGGAAGCAGGTGGGAGGGGATATTATTGAAAATAAGAAAACGTTTCTTTATCTAACAGCATTGGAAAAAGCAGGTGCTTTAGAGGCAAGGCAGCTTGAGCATTTATACAGTATTAATCCGGGTGATTCAACTGGAAAAATTGAGGCTGTTAAAAATATTTTTGAGCAAAGTGGGGCTGCCGCATTGGCAAAAGAGGAAATTAAAAATTATACGAATAAGGCGTTCGAAGTTCTCGATAAAATCGACCTTCCCGAAGAAAGAAAAAATCTCCTTAGAAAATTTGGAGCTTCCTTAATGGAAAGAAACGTTTAGAAATAGATACTTACGAAGGGTGTTAATGCATCGGCATAAAAGCTTTTTCGGCTTTCGTGTAAAATATCATATCTTATTCCCGCGACAACATTTCCGGTATTATAACCAATTCCTATGAATAAAGCGGGTACCCAATATTTGTCCCGTAAATTTCCTGTTTCCAGTTCAAATTCCCGGTTAATACGGAGTTGCTCCAGTTCGGCAGAAAGCTGTATTTCACGAATGGGTCGAAGCATTGCAATTAAACTTCCTCCATAGCTTGCAGCATTGAAATTCTTGCCACTTGTATAGGCACCGCTTAATCCCACTCCTGCAGATACATAATTATTAAAATTATAAATAGCTGAAGGAGCGAGTGCTCCGGTAAAATTTCCATTTCCAAAGGCAAGGCCAATGCTTCCTCCAAACCTTACCTGTTGCCAGAAATTTGACTTAGAATTTCCATCAGCTAAATCTGCTCCCTGGGAAAACCCCGAAAAAGAGCAGACCAGCAGGAATGACGATAAAAGAAGTTTATGATTGTATAGAGAGCAATTCCGCAAAAATAATAATCCTTTCATGTTAAAATACTTACAAGGTGTGCCATAAATATAATAAATGTTATAAGCTATAAAATCTAAAAATTGTATTTTTGCGTTGTTTTAAAACAAAAGAAACATTAGTTTCACTTATGGATAGATTTTCATTTCTTAACGCTGCGCACACAGCATTTTTTGCTGAACTATACGATCAATACCTCATAAATCCCGATAGTGTCGAACCCAGCTGGAGAGCTTTTTTCCAGGGCTTTGATTTTGGGGCTTCACAAAATGGTACTCATTCCTCTTCATCCTTCGAGTCTGGTGAGCGGAATGCACAAGAGCCTAAAGAATTTCAAGGGCAGGAAATTCCCGAACATGTCTTAAAGGAATTCCAGGTAGTAAGGCTTATTGATGGTTACAGAACCCGTGGTCATCTTTTTACCAAAACAAATCCTGTACGGGAAAGAAGAAAATACAGGCCTACTTTAGATATTGTCAATTTTGGTCTCACCGACCAGGATTTAAATGTCACTTTTAACGCAGGGGAGATTATTGGAATTGGACCTGCTACCTTAAAAGAAATAGTTTCTCATCTAGAGAAGATCTATTGTGAATCTATTGGGATCGAATATATGTTTATTCGAAAGCCGGAAGAAATAGAATGGATTCAGAAAAAATTAAATATCAACGACAATCAGCCAGACTTTAGTCCTGAAAGGAAAAAGGAAATTCTTTCAAAGTTAAACGAGGCAGTCTCCTTCGAAGGATTTTTACATACGAAATACGTAGGGCAAAAAAGATTTTCACTTGAGGGGAATGAAAGTTTAATTCCGGCGCTGGATAATATAATTGAAAAAGCAGCAGACCTTGGCGTAGAGGATTTTGTTATGGGAATGGCTCACAGGGGTCGCTTGAATACCCTTACCAATATTTTCGGAAAGAGTGCAAAGGATATTTTCAGCGAATTTGATGGTAAGGATTACGAACAGGATATTTTTGATGGGGACGTAAAATATCACCTGGGTTGGACCAGTTGCAGAAAAACCCGAAGTGGAAAAGAAATTAATATAAATATTGCTCCCAATCCTTCTCACCTTGAAACAGTCGGGGCAGTAGTAGAAGGTATTTCCAGGGCAAAACAGGACAGGAAATACAAAGGAGATAATTCTAAAGTATTACCCATTATTGTTCATGGAGATGCCGCTATTGCAGGGCAGGGATTGGTTTACGAAATTGTACAAATGGCTCAGCTGGAAGGCTATAAAACCGGTGGTACAATTCATATTGTTGTAAATAACCAAATAGGGTTTACAACTAATTACCTTGATGGTCGATCTTCAACTTATTGTACAGATGTTGCAAAAGTTACTCTTTCCCCCGTACTTCATGTAAATGCCGATGATGCAGAAGCCGTGGTGCATGCGGTAATGTTCGCTCTGGATTTTAGGATGGAATTTGGTCGGGATGTATTTATAGATCTTTTAGGTTATAGAAAGTACGGCCATAATGAAGGTGATGAGCCAAGATTTACACAGCCTAAACATTATAAGGCAATAGCCAAGCACGAGAATCCACGTGATATTTATGCTGAAAAGTTGATTAAAAGTGGCGTGATTGATAAAGATTACGTGCAAAAACTGGAAGAAGAATATAAGGCTAAACTTGAAGAGAATTTAGAAGATTCCCGGAAGATTGAAAAGACTATCATTACCCCCTTTATGCAGGATGAATGGGAAGGATATGAAAATGTAGAGGAAGATGAGATGATGAAAGCTGTAGATACTACAGTGGATATCGAAATGTTGAATGAAGTTGCAAAAGCCATAAGTAAATTACCGGAGGGGAAAAAATTCCTGAGGAAAATTGAAAGGTTGATTGAGGGAAGACATACCATGTACTTTGAAAACAATCAGCTGGATTGGTCAATGGCCGAACATCTCGCTTATGGTACTCTGTTAAAGGAAGGATTTAGTGTGCGAATGAGTGGGCAGGATGTGGAAAGAGGTACTTTTTCTCATCGCCACGCAATTGTAAAGGTGGAGGACAGCGAAGAAGAAATTATGCTTCACGATAACATACCGGGAATAAAAGGAAAATTTTGTGTTTATAACTCTTTACTTTCTGAATATGGAGTGGTAGGTTTTGATTACGGTTACGCTATGGCAAGCCCAAAGACGCTAACCATATGGGAAGCTCAGTTCGGGGATTTTGTCAATGGAGCCCAGATCATGATCGATCAGTATATTTCTGCCGCAGAGGATAAATGGAAATTACAAAATGGCTTGGTAATGTTCCTGCCTCATGGCTACGAAGGACAGGGAGCTGAACATTCTTCAGGAAGAATGGAGCGATTTTTACAGGCATGTGCTACAGATAATATGTTTGTTGCAGATGTTACTACGCCCGCTAATATGTTCCACTTACTGCGCCGGCAAATGAAAGTGAACTATAGGAAACCATTAATTATATTTACACCTAAAAGTTTACTTAGGCATCCAAAGGTAATTTCTACAAAAGAAGAATTTGCCAATGGTAGTTTCCAAACGGTTTATGATGATACCGAAGCAAATGCAGAGAAGGTCAAATCTTTGGTATTCTGTACAGGTAAATTTTATTATGATCTTTTGGAGGAAAGAGAAAACCGCAAGAGAGATGATGTAGCTTTGGTGCGGGTTGAGCAGTTGTTCCCATTGCCTAAAGACGAAATGAAATCTATAATGGAAAAGTATAAAAATGCAGATGACATTGTTTGGGCTCAGGAAGAACCTAGAAATATGGGAGCTTACAGCTTTATGTTGCTGCATTTTGAGGAAGCAAAAAACTTCAGGGTTTGCAGCCGTAGATTTTATGGATCACCTGCTTCAGGTAGCTCTGTAAGATTTAAAAAACGACATGAAAAAGTTATCGAAAGCGTTTTTGATAAAACAAGGTCATAAAAAATTACAGTAAAAAAATATCACTAATTCCTTTCTGCTTTAACAGGAAGAAC
>CAZXEY010000085.1:0-13269 GCA_964639695.1 uncultured Antarcticibacterium sp.
CACTACTGTTAATGGTACCACTGCGGTTGATACTTATGAAGATGCGATCACTTTAGAAGGAGGAGTTGACAATAACTACACCTTTAACCTGGTTGCCGGAGACTTTACAGTTACCAAAGCAGTTCTTACTGCTACTGCTGACAACCAAACTAAGGTTTACGGTGCTGCCAATCCAACTTTAACCTTCCAGTACAGCGGATGGGTTAACGGAGCAGAAGACATCGACACAGCACCAACTGCCAGCACTACTGTTAATGGTACCACTGCGGTTGATACTTATGAAGATGCGATCACTTTATCTGGTGGATTGGATAACAACTACGCCTTTAATCTGGTTGCCGGAGACTTTACAGTTACCAAAGCGGTTCTTACTGCTACTGCAATTAATAACAACGAAAATGATTATTGTGGTAAGGAACCTTCTGTGGGAATTAGTATAACTGGTTTTGTAAATGGAGAAAAAGATGATGTATTGGATGTTAAGCCCACAGTTTCTACTACTGCAAATAGTAGCAGTCCGATAGGAAGTTATTCAATTACAGTAACAGGTGGATCAGATAATAATTACAGTTTTGATTATAAACAAAGTTCTTTAACTATAAAACCCGTAACCCTTGATGTAACAAACGCTCAATCTCCAAGAAGTATTAATGAAGATGTATTAATTAAAATTCCGGTTAAAGATGGGACAACAGCATTGCCAGGAGTGGAGGTAAAAATTACTATTGGAGGTGTTACTTATTCTTCTACCACTGCCACAATAAGTTCAGGTGACATAGTAATGGGTACAGCCTATTTTAATGTTGGAAAATTAATTTCTGGATTATATTCGGTTACCGCGCAAGCTGGTGGATGTTCTAGTACTGAAACTGTTTTCCTTCCAATCTACGACCCCAACGGCGGATTCGTAACCGGAGGTGGTTGGATCGAATCACCTGCACCGGCTATGGCCTCAGGGGCGGTAGGTAGAGCAAACTTCGGTTTCAATGCTAAGTACAAAACAGGTAGAAATAACACTACAGAAGTTGATGGTCACACTAACTTCCAGTTCAAAGCAGGAGATCTTCACTTCTCCAGTTCAGTTCACCATGCAATGTCCCTGGTAGTTTCAGGGGCAAAAGCAACTTATACAGGAGAAGGAACTATAGCCGGAATGGTTGGAAGTTTTGAATTCAGATTAATTGCTATTGACGGGGAATTATTAGGAAGTACTATTAAGGATAGATTTAGAATAAAAATCTGGACAAAAGGAAATCCATCAAATGTAATTTATGATAATGAAAGAGGAGCTTCTGAAAGTACAGATGCAACTACAGATATTGCCGGTGGTTCGATTGTGATTCACAAACCAAAATCTGGTGGCACTAAACAAACTGAGACTATTGCAAAAACTTCTACAACTACTATTGCAGTAGCTGAGGAGCCAATTACTGCAGATATTCTTGAAAGCCTGGCAGTTGCTCCAAACCCTGTTGTAACTGAAGCTAAAGTAAGATTCAGCCTAATTGAAAATGCTAATGTAACTGTAAGATTGTTTGACTTTAACGGTAGAGAAATTTACAATCTTTATTCTGGAAACGCGAATGCTAAACAGGTGTATGAAGTAGGATTCCAACGCAATAATTTAATGAGCGGAATTTATATCGTGAGATTGACTACCGATCGTGGAAATTCTTATACCAAACAGGTTATTGTAGAATAAAATTAAAGAATATACAGATTAAAGCTCCGGGATTCCCGGAGCTTTTTTTTGATAAAATTTTCCATTGTTGCTCTTCACGCCTTCACAAAAATCACCCAAACTTATATTAAAATTTTGGGTATGGAATATTAGCCGCCTAATTTTATTGATGAAGCTACAGAGTAACTGTTCTTTAATAAATAGAATATAAAATAAAATGGCGAAGAAAGTTTTAATGGTTCTCACCTCCCATAGTGAATTAGGTGATACAGGAAAGAAAACAGGTTTTTGGGTGGAGGAGTTTGCAGCTCCTTATTATGTTTTGGCAGATGCAGGTGTAGAAATTACTTTAGCATCTCCAAAAGGAGGAAAACCTCCTATTGATCCTAAAAGTACTGAAGAAGACGCTCAAACCGAGGCTACAAAAAGGTTCAACGAGGATACCGAACTTCAGGAAAAATTATCCCAAACAAAAAAACTGGAAACTATAGATGCTTCCGATTATGAGGGGGTGTTTTACCCGGGTGGTCACGGCCCGCTTTGGGATCTGGCAGTTGATTTGAATTCCATTGAGCTAATTGAAAATTTTTATTCGGGAATGAAACCTTTGGCTCTGGTGTGTCACGCTCCCGGTGTCCTGGGAAATACCAGGTATAAAAATGAACCGCTGGTGAGAAATAAAGAAGTAACAGGTTTTTCTAATCACGAGGAGGAGATCATGCAGCTAACCAATGTGGTTCCTTTTCTGGTGGAGGACAAAATGAACCAGATGGGTGCAAAATACAGCAAAGGAGAAAACTGGAAATCTTATGTAAAGATCGACGGAAAGTTAATTACCGGGCAGAATCCTGCTTCTTCGGAAGAAGCAGCAAGAGCTCTTCTGCGGATGCTGTAAGAAAAAGCCCCCTCCGCCCCCGAAGGGGGAACTACTATTTATCAGAAGTAATTCGCAGAATCTGAAAATTTTAAACTTGAAAAAGTTAAGCTTTGAATAATGGAACTTGACGCTTGAAACCTGGAACTTCAAATTTCAAACTTTGAAACTCTGAAACTTGAAAAATTTAAGCCAGAATCCAGAAATTTGTAACCTTGAATCTTGAACCTTGAACCTTGAACCTTGAATTTTTAACAAATATCCGGTTACATAAATTTTTCAATTTCCTCGCTTGAAAGAACAGGATTGGCACCTTCCCTGGAAGCCACAAGCGCCCCAACGGCGCAGGCATAATCTATTGCCTGCTGTGGTGCTGTTTCTTTCAATAACTTGGAGAGGAGGGAAGCGAGGAATGAATCCCCGGCACCTACTGTATCTTTAACTTTAATGAAGTATCCGCTGTTGTAGTATAATTTGCCCTTCAATAAAAGCACTGCCCCGTGCCTTCCCTTAGTAACGCAAATAGTTTTTGTTGCTGTTTTTTCAGCTATAAAATGTAAATTTTGTTCCAGGGAATGGAAACCTGAACCAAGCATAGCAGAAATCTCATAGAGCTCATCGTCATTGAATTTAATAAAATCTGCTTCTGCCATCATGGTTTGTAGAATGGCATCAGAATAATAGGGAGGCCTTAAATTGACATCGAAGACTTTATAAGGAGCATATTCAAGAAGTTTTTTTAAAGTACTTCTGCTTTTTTCATCACGAGAGGCTAAACTTCCAAAGATAAAAGCATCAGAATTTTTTACGGCTTCAATAGCATCCTCACTGAGTTCTATTTTGTCCCAGGCTGCAGGATGTTCAATTTCGTAAGTTGCAGATCCGGCTTTATTTAATGTAACCTTTACCTTTCCCGTCGGGTGCGATGAATTAGACTGTATAAATTTGGTATTCACTTTTCTATCCTGAAGGAAAGTTACGATATCACTACCATTTCGATCTTTTCCTATACTGCTAATAACAGCAGTATTAATTCCGTTAGAACTTAATCTCGAGGCAACATTTAAGGGCGCCCCTCCAATTCTCTTTTCCTCCGGAAAAATATCCATGAGGACTTCCCCAAAACAAACTGCATTTAATTCCTTACCCATTATTTTGCTGAAAAATTTAATTGCTGAAGTTTAATATTTCGAACAGGAAATTGCTTATTCCCTTTGGCAAGTAAAGTTTGGTAGGGTGTGGTAGGAAAGAAAATTTCAGTCATAACCGTTTCTCCCTGATCATAAAAAGCTTCTATAGAGGTCTTGTCCAATACGAGATCTACTTCCACAACATTGGATTTGGATGTTCTTGGCGCTGTAGATGTGTCGCCAAAATTTTTATTGAAATCTGTTAAGCCCGATTTTTCCCTGTCAATGAAAAATTGCTGTTTTGGCTTATTATATCCAAACCGTAATGTGTCACCTGCTTTATTTGCAAGAGCAAATTCATACAATTCGTTTTCATTTGTTTCAAAGCTAAACTGAATTCTAGCCTGGGTAAGATCAAGATCCTGTGCAATCTCTGTAAACTCTGCACCGGCAGTTAAATTTTCTTTTGTAGTTGTATTGCTGATGTATTTTTGAAGCTCTTTTACCGGAAGAGAAAATATTCGGTAAGTATCATTAATTTTTTTCAGTTCCAGATTTCTTGCAATTGTCATGGCACTTCGCCAGGTTTCCGTTGGAACTTCCTGGGCATAAAGCCAGTTGGACATCCACCCTAAAAATAATTTTCGGCCATCGCTTTCCTGAATATTTGACCAGGTAACCCCCGCATAATTATCCCTTCCATAGTCGATCCAATAATCGTGTTTTTCCGGAAGATTTTCCATTTTAGGCTCTACTGTGAAGTTTTTTCCGTCAAACTCACCTACGAAATATTGAGTCCCCGATCCTCCATTGTATCCACCGGGATTTAAGCTTTGAATTAGTACCCATTTCACTTCATCAGTATTCTGAACTTTCATGGGAAAGAAATCGGGGCATTCCCAAACTCCTTCATGAGCACCTGTGCCTTGTCCAAATTCTGATAATAACTTCCAGTCTTTTAAATTTGGAGAGCCGTAGAATAGAGTCCTGTCTACGGTGGCTAAAGCCATTAACCATTGTTGATGTTGGTCATCCCAGATCACCTTTGGATCCCGGAAATCTTTGATATCGGGATTGGCAATAACAGGATTTCCCTCATATTTTGTCCAGGTTCTTCCTTCATCAAGACTGTAAGCAATAGCCTGGGATTGATAATCAATTCTACCTTCTTTTTCACCTTCCGGGTCATGATATGTAAAAATTGCTACAACCGGTGGGGTGCTGCCATCTCCAAATCCGCTGGTATTATTTTTATCCACTACCGCACTTCCGGAGAAAATATAACCTTTTTCATCGGGTTCAAGGGCAATGGGAAGTTCTTCCCAGGTGATCATATCCTTACTAATGGCATGACCCCAGTGCATAGGTCCCCACACATTACCTTCAGGATAATACTGGAAAAATAAATGGTAGGTATCGTTCAGGAAAAACATCCCATTAGGATCGTTCATCCAGTTCGCCGCCGGTGTAAAATGGAAGTTAGGTCGAAAAGCCTGTTCTTCATTAAATTCTGTGAGAGTGTTAGATACTTCAGATTTTTCTTTGTCATTTTTACAGGAAATAAATCCCAATAGAGCAATAACAATTAATAATATCCAGGGTTGAATTTTTTTCATTTTATAATTTAATTAGTTTTCAAAGAAAGCTCTTTACTTAGTTCTTCCAGTGTTTTGCCTTTAGTTTCAGGCATCATAAAGATCACAAATAACAGTTGTAAAACCATCATAAAAGCAAAGAAAGCAAATACCGATGCGGGTCCAATTGTCGAAAAAAGGAAGGGAATCAAAGAAGGTATTATGGCTGCCAGTAACCAATGGGTAGAAGATCCAAATGCCTGTCCCGATGCCCGTAAATGATTCGGGAAAATTTCAGAAATGAAAACCCAGATCACAGCTCCCTGTCCTACGGCATGTGCAGCAATAAAAAGGAACAGGAATATAGGTACAGTAAGTCCTCCCCAGTTAAAGAAGAAGGAAGCGGCTACCAGAGATAGGGAAATAATATAACCAATTGAACCAATGTACATCAATTTTTTCCTTCCCAGTTTATCAATCAAAACGACCCCGAGTATCGTAAATATTAAATTAATAATTCCAATACCAATACTGCTTAACAGGGCCGTGCTTTCTCCCAGACCGGCTGCTTCAAAGATTCTCGGTGCGTAATAGAGAAAGGCATTGATTCCCGAGAGCTGATTAAAAAAGGCAATCAAAAAAGCCAGGGTTAATGGAAACCGGTATTTCTTCATAAAGATATTTTCCCCTTTGGGATCAACATCAGTTTGTTTACGTATTTCTGCTATTTTAGAATCTATATCTGCAATAGGATCTATTATTTTTAAAACTTTTTCAGCTTCAGCAAATTTACCTTTGGAAATTAGCCATCTAGGTCTTTTTGGCACAAAGAAAATTATGATGGTATAGATAACAGCAGGAACAGCTTCAATTCCCAGCATCCATCTCCAAGGTTCTTCTCCTGTATTTCTAAGGAGGTAGTTAGATAGAAAAGCTATTAATATCCCCAGTACGATATTAAATTGATACAACGAAACCAACCTTCCCCGATCTTTAGAGGGTGCAATTTCTGAAACGTAGGCAGGAGCAGCAATTGTAGAAGCACCAACGCCCAGTCCCCCTATAAATCGAAAGGCGGCAAAAGAGATTGGATCATTGACCAATGCCGATCCCAGGGCTGAAACGACATAAAGGACACCAATGCAAATCAATGTATTTTTCCTGCCGATTTTGTTAGTGGGAATGCCACCAAAAATAGCTCCAATGACAGTACCCCAAAGTGCCATTGCCATTACCACCGACCCATGAAAAGCATCTGAAGTGTTCCAGGCAGATTGCAATGCTTTATCTGCACCGGAAATAACAACTGTATCAAATCCAAATAAAAAGCCTGCTAATGCAGCACTCACAGACCATAATAAAATTTTATTCATAGCTGAATATGGTGTATTAAGATTTTTTTTAGAATTTAATAATTATTTTTAACAATTTTCATTTTATTAATATTAATAATTATTGGGAGTTTTTGAAAGAATTAAGTTAATGCGTTAAACATCCTATAAAATAGGCCCGACAGGAGCTCCTTTACATTACTTTTATCTTCTAAATCGATAAAAATGACGACCTACTATAATCAATCAGAGATCATTGCTGCAATGCATCAGCTTGTAAATGAATATTTAAAGCAGTGCAAAAATTGTAAAGAAATACCAGAGGATTTTGTTGAATTGCTAAGACATAATTTTCTTGCAAAGTTTGTTTGTTATAATGCTGAAACAAATAATATTGAAATAGGAGTGGAAAATTACTCTGAAGAGGATCTTTATGATTCCATAAAAATTTACAAATATTCACTGGATGCTGATAATTCCTGGTTGGGAAAATCTTTTAAACGTGGAAAAAATGATCTGGCGTTTTATGGCAAATTATTAAGCAGAAGAAAGTCGTTCAATGATGTAGAGGTGATCGTTATGTAATCGACGCTGATTAATAATATAATCTGCCCTGCCAGATAAAGAGGGATTTTAATTTCAATTAAGATCCCTCTTTTTTTATAAATTCCTTAACGGCTCATCCCTAACATAATCAATACATTATAGGAAAAAGATGGAAAAGTACGAGAATTTGAATAAGCAGTTTATTAATGGAGATTGGCTTGAGGGAAATGATAATTCAGAAATTAAAAATGTAAATCCTTTTGATAATTCTGAAATAAATGTTTTTAAGGGAGCCAGCAAGAAGGATGTCGATAATGCTTATAAAGCTGCCAAAGAAGCCGCAAAAAGCTGGGGAGAAACTTTACCTCAAAAGCGGGCATCAATAATTCAAAAGGCTGCTCAAATTGTTTCAGAAAGAAGAGAGGAAATAATTGGCTGGCTTATAAAAGAGGGAGGAAGTGCCCGGGTGAAAGCCGAAATTGAAGTAGATATCACATTAGGAATAATGAAGGAATCTGCTTCCTTTCCAACCAGGGCTCATGGTTATATCTTTGATTCTATTACTCCCGGAAAAGAGAGCCGCGCCTACAGAAAACCTCTTGGAGTGATAGGAATTATAAGCCCATGGAATTTTCCTCTAAACTTATCCATGAGATCTGTTGCACCTGCAATAGCCTTAGGAAATACAGTGGTTCTTAAACCCGCTTCTTCTACACCGGTTGCAGGTGCAACTCTTGTAGCTAAAATTTTTGAAGAGGCAGGGCTTCCAAAAGGGGTTATAAATGTCACCGTTGGTAAAGGTTCCAGTATTGGAGATGACTTTGTTCAACATCCTGTTCCTCATCATATTTCTTTTACCGGATCTACACCGGTGGGTAGAAACATTGGAAAAATAGCAGGTGAAAATCTTAAGGAAGTTTCTCTTGAATTAGGCGGTAACAATATATTTGTGGTTTTTGAAGATGCCGATATTGACCGGGCAGTTAATGCTGCAGTCTTTGGGAAATTTATGAATCAGGGACAAATTTGTATGTCGATAAACAGGATCATTGTACAGGATTCTATTGCAGATGAATTTGTCGACAAATTTTTAGCGAAAACAAAAAAATTAAAATACGGTGATCCTTCAAAAGAAGGTGTTTTAGTGGGTCCCTTAATAGAACACGACCAGGTAAAAAGGATTTTAAAGGATCTTAAGGAAAGTGAAGAACAAGGCGCTAAAATAATATTGGGAGGAGAAGCTGAAGGCAATGTATTGCAGCCAACTGTTATTGATCACGTTAAAGATGACATGCCCATTGGGAAAAATGAAATTTTTGGTCCTGTAGCTCCTATAGTAAGATTTTCAAATGAGGAAGAAGCTTTAAAAATTGCCAATTCTAAAGATTTCGGTTTAACCGGTGCCGTATTTACCAAAAATGTTGAAAAAGGTGTAGCCTTTGCAAGAAAAGTTGAAACCGGAATGATCCATATTAATGATCAGCCTGTAAACGATGAACCGAACGCGCCTTTTGGAGGAGAGAAAGGATCTGGAATAGGCCGCTTTAATGGTAAATTTATAATTGAAGAATTTACAAGGTTACAATGGGTCACCGTACAACATGAGCCAAGGGATTATTCACCTTTTGCATAAAAAAAAGAAAGTCTGCACTAATCCTGCAGACTTTTTCTTTTTTCCAGAATGTCAGTTAGGATCATCTTCGCATGAATCCTGGAATTTTCAATAAACCATTTGTGGGTTTCCATGCCGCCGCAAATTACTCCGGCTAGATAAATTCCGGGAACATTTGTTTCCATCGTTTCCTCATCATACTGCGGAATTTTGTTAGGATCATCAGAAAGTTTAATTCCTATATCCTGCAGGAATTTAAAATTTGGGCGATACCCGGTCAATAGAAGTACAAAATCATTTTCCAGCCGCTTATCCCCTTCAGGAGTTTCTATTATAACTTCTTTTTCGGTAATCTCCTTTAATCTCGCATTAAAAAGGCCCGTGATACTTTTTTCCTCAATCCGGTTTATTACATCGGGCCTCACCCAATATTTCACCCGCTCCCCAATTTCCGGTTTTCTAACGATCATAGTTACATTCCCGCCTTTTCTGTAAATTTCAAGTGCAGCATCAACAGCTGAGTTACTGGCTCCTACCACAACAACTTTTTGGGTGGCATAGAAATGAGGATCCTTATAATAGTGAGACACCTTTGGTAGGTTTTCTCCGGGAATATTTAAATAATTTGGGATATCATAAAATCCTGTGGCTACAATTACATTTTGAGCTATGTATATCCCTTTGGTAGTAGAAATTTGATGGACTTTTTCTTCGGAAGTTTGTATTGCAGTAACTTCTTCAAATAACTTTATGTTCAGGTGGTTTGAAGTTGAAATTCTTCGGTAATATTCCAAAGCTTCAGCTTTTCTTGGTTTCGGATTATTACTTATGAAGGGAATTTCATCCAACTCCAGTTTTTCTGAAGTAGAAAAAAAAGTCATATTGGTAGGGTAATGGTAAAGGGAATTTACCAGACAACCTTTTTCAAGAATTAAATAATTGAGCTTGTTTTTTTCAGCTTCAAGACCGCATGCAATCCCAATGGGACCACCGCCAATAATTATTAGGTCAAAATTTTCCTTAGGAGTTTGCAATTTGTTTTAAGCCTTTAATAGTTTCAATTTGATCCTGTGCTTTAAAGACATAACTTCCTGCAACAAGAACATCTGCACCTGCTTTTATTAGCTGTGCAGCATTTTTATCGGTAACTCCACCATCAACCTCAATGAGAGTTGTTGCATTATTGCTAATAATGATCTCTTTTAACCGCTGTATTTTCACGTAAGTATTTTCAATAAAACTTTGCCCTCCAAATCCCGGATTTACGCTCATAAGGCAAACAAGATCAATATCTTTAATTACATCTTTTAACAGATCTACACTTGTATGAGGATTTATTGCTACTCCTGCTTTCATACCTTCAGCTTTAATAGCCTGTAGTGTGCGGTGTAGATGGTTACAAGCCTCATAATGAACAGATAATATATTTGCACCTAAACGGGCAAACTCTTTAATGTACCGGTCTGGATCTATAATCATTAAGTGAACATCAATGGTTTTTTTTGCGTGTTTCGCGATTGCTTCAAGAACAGGCATTCCATACGAAATATTTGGTACAAATACTCCATCCATAATATCAATATGAAACCAGTCGGCTTCGCTTTTATTGATCATTTCAATATCCCGCTGTAGATTTCCAAAATCGGCGGCTAAAACAGAAGGGGCAATAAGTTTAGTAGACATAGAATTTTTTTTGCACCACAAAAATACTAAGAATAAAACTATTTTCTGGTTTCGATAAAAGTTTCCAGCATTCTCTCCACCACTTCCCGGCTACCAGGTTCCATTCCCAGAATATTGCGAAAATAATTCTCAATAATTTCAGGATATATTCTGTAATTATCTGTGATAACTTCAGAGTCATACCCGTCAAAGGAGCCCTGGGAAATCTCCCGTCCCAGAACCTGAATTATATTTTTATGCCTGGGATCTTTTTCGATCCTATTTTATTACAAAATTCCTTTAACATCCTTCTCATTATTCCACGGCTTTACTTTTTGTAAGGATTTTTTAATCTCCTCTAAATCTGGATTAACGGCAGTGTTTATTTAGCACACAGCGTGTCTCATAGCTTTAATCCATTTATTTTAATTCAGGAAAATGATCAGAAAGTACTTTTTTTGCAGCGTTAAATCCACACATCCCGTGCACACCGCCACCGGGAGGGGTGGAGGAAGAACAGATGTATACCCTGGAATCTGGCGTGGCATAAGGGGAGATTTTTGCTATTGGGCGGGTAAACAATTGGGTAATATCCTGTCTTCCTCCGTTGATGTCACCACCTATTAAATTGGGATCCCATTGTTGTAATTGTACAGTATTCATTGTGGACCTGGAAAGAATTGTTTCTTTAAAACCGGGGGCCGCACGTTCTATCTGGTTTTCAATAATAGCCGAGAAATCTTTTATACTTCCATTAGGAACGTGGCAATACGCCCAGGCAGTATGTTTACCTTCGGGAGCCCTGCTGCGGTCAAAGCTAGAATGCTGTGCAACCAGCACATAGGGAGTTTCTGTCATGTTCTTTTGATGAATATGTTTTTCAGATTCTTCAATTTCCTTTTGAGAAAATCCAATATGGACAGTTCCCGCTTTGCGGCATTTTTCACTCTTAAAAGGTATGGGTTCAGTCAATGCCCAATCCATTTTAAAAACACCTGCACCATAATTAAAAGCAGACATTCTGGATCTGTAAATACTGGAAAAATTTAATCCGTTTATATCCAGAAGCTGTTTTGGAGTGACATCAAACAGATAAGCTGTTGATTTAGGCAATTCCTCCAGATGCTTTATCTTATGATTTAAATAAATTTTACCTCCTAGAGATTTATAGTAGGCTAAAAGTGCTGTCACAAAATTTTGTGCACCACCTTTGGGGAATGGCCAGCCATATTTATGGGCCATAGTAGATAAAACTAATCCAAAGGAAGCGGAAGCTATATTGGTTAGCGGGAGGGTGGAATGTGCTGCAGAGCCATAAAAGAAAATTTTTGATTTTTCATTTTTGAAATAATGATCCACCAGTAGCTTTGCAGAGGGTATTGCCTTCAATCCAAATTTTAAAAAATCTACCGGGTGTTCCGGAAATCCTAGTGGTCCCAGCAAATCATTTTCCAGTTTCCCCCAATTTTCAACTAAAGGTGTAAAAAGATCCAGATATGCCTGCCGGTCTTCTCCTAGTTGATCGGCCGTCTTTTCCAGATCCCGGTAACAGGCGTGAGCTGTTCCATCATCAAAAGGATGCGCATAGGGAATATCGGGGAAAATCCATTCAAGTCCGAAATCGATAAGTGGCAACTCACGGAAAAAAGGAGAGGCAAAACCCATGGGAAGAATCGCAGACCCTATGTCATGTTTGAAACCGGGTAAGGTTACTTCCTCAGTTCTGGTAGCACCTCCCGGGGTTGCTGCTTGTTCGTAAATAGCAGTTTGTAGTCCCTTTTGCTGAAGAAAAATGGCTGCAGCTATTCCATTAGATCCACTGCCGGTAATAATTGCATCAAATTCATCAGTCATTATGGTAATTCTTTTAAATCCAATTGATCCAGATATTCCCAAAAGGTAATATTTCCTTTGCTTTCTCCTATCATATCATTGGTTGTAATAAAGGTGAAATAATCCAACTTATCGTGCATATCTTCATCAAAGATCTTCGGAATATCTGCTCCTATCTGGGCTAGTCCTTTAGGAACCTTAACAATATTACCTCCTATTTTTTCTTTGATCATTTCTGCCATTTCAAGCCTGGTATGGATTTTAGGCCCTCCAACTTCTATTATATCTGGGCCTTCCATTAAGTAAGAAACGACAACCACTGCCAGATCTCTGTGGTGGATACTGTTCGTCCTGGCTTGTCCATCACCAATTACGGGAATAACTTTTCGTTTTGCCATAATCGCGAGGTCATTAAGCCCTGAGTAAAATCCTACCGGTCTTAAAATAGTATATTCAATACCTGATCCTCTAAGTTCATTTTCAAACATCTTATGCGCTTTGGCTATGGCATAATCCTTTTCCACATCGGCACCTTTAATGGAAACGTAAATAAATCTTTGAACTCCGTTTTTAACAGCGTCATCAAGGATAGTTTTATTTGCTTTATAGTCGCTTTCGTAGAAAGATTCATCAGATGGTGAGAAAAGGCTCACACTTTTCCCCAAGGCAGAAATAACTATAGAGACATCTTTGGTAATATTATTAAGTTCAGGATCTTTATCACTCGCATCACCTTTCCAGATATCATCGGTATACGGTGATAATTTTGCTTCCCCTTCCGGGGAACGCGTGAGCACCCTTAACGGATAGTTCTGTTTGCTTAAGATTTTTACAATCTCAATTCCTAAAGCGCCAGTTGCACCGGCTACCAGGATTTTTTCCTTTTTTTCCATTCATCTTCAATTTAAATGGAATTTAGTGAGAATAAACCCTATCCCGAAGTGATTAACAGAACTTTAGAAGGGGTTGTAAAAATTAACTAAATAGAAGAGTTGAAGATATAATGGGTTTCAATTAAAAACAAAA
>CAZXEY010000086.1:0-12981 GCA_964639695.1 uncultured Antarcticibacterium sp.
CTTCTATGATCGATAAATTAGCTAAGAAAAATATTATACACGATAATAAAGCCTCTAATCTTAAGTCAAAATTGGCTAAGCACGTAGCAGCGCTTTAAGAATATAGTGTTCAATTTATAGAAGAACTGTCAAAGACAATTGTTTTTGACAGTTTTTTGTTTGGAATAAATTTAAGGGGGATTCGGCTGGATTAATAAAATTACGAAGAATGCTACTCTCCTGTAAACTGGTTATTGATACTTTCTATGTACTCCAGGACTTCTTCCTGGCCCGTACCATTTTCTGCAGAAGTAATAAAGTATTGAGGCATTTCTTCCCAAATTTCCAACATCTGTTCTTTATAAGCTTCAATATTTCTTTCTAAAGCTTTGGGTTTAAGTTTATCGGCCTTGGTAAATATGATGCAAAATGGAATTTGATGTTCTCCAAGCCACGCCATAAATTCGAGATCGATAGCCTGCGCTTTATGACGGCTGTCAATGAGCACAAAGGCACATAGCATTTGTTTTCTTTGTTCGAAATATGCGGTAATAAATTTTTGGAAGGTCTTCTTTATTGATTTTGAAACTCTGGCATATCCATAGCCGGGTAGATCTACAAGATGCCAGGTTCCATTGATAAGAAAATGATTGATAAGTTGAGTTTTTCCGGGTCGTCCTGAAGTTTTTGCTAAATTCTTCCTGTTGGTCAACATATTTATGAGGGAAGATTTACCAACATTACTGCGGCCTATAAAGGCATATTCAGGAATGGAAGTGTCCGGGCATCTGGCAACTTCACTATTGCTGATTACGAATTCTGCAGTTTTGATTTTCATTGGGTGCTAAAATTTTCTTTTCTGCAGCCAGTCGTAAAACAATTCGTTAAAAATATCCGGATGTTCCATCATGGCTGCATGGCCACACTTATCGATCCAGTATAAATCAGAATCGGGTAAGAGTTTATTAAAATCCTCTGCTACTTCAGGCGGGGTTACATTGTCATTTCTTCCCCAGATAATACAGGTGGGAGTATGCATTTTTGGTAGATCTTTTGCCATATTATGCCTTATGGCACTTTTAGCTATCGCAAGAGTTTTAATTAATTTATTCCTGTCGCTTACAGTTTCGTAAACTTCATCTACAATTTCTTTGGTTGCAACCGCAGGATCATAAAAAACGTTTTGTGCTTTCTTTTTAATAAATTCATAATCTCCTCTTCTGGGATAACTTTCTCCCATAGCATTTTCATATAATCCTGAACTGCCAGTGATCACTAATCCTTTAATTTTTTCAGGAAATAGTTTTGTGGCCAAAAGAGCTATATGCCCACCCAGGGAATTGCCTAATAAGATTACCTCCTTATACCCTTTAAACTCCAAGAAATCATTGAGAAATTTTGCGAATGTTTGAACACTGGTCTTTAAAAGTGGCATTGTATATAAAGGCAACTCGGGAATAACGACTTTATAACCTCTCTCCGGAAAGTAATTAACCACTCCATCAAAATTGCTGAGTCCCCCCATAAGCCCATGTAGAATAACAATTGGAGTTCCTTCTCCTTCTTCAAGGTAACTGAATTGTCCTTCTTGCTTTAAGATGTTTTCCATTAATGGCCTTTGCGGTTAGGAATCGCAAATATAGCGATTTCAGTACAAGTATAAGCATTTTTACCAAAAACGCAGCTCATTTCTTTAAACCATTTATTATTCGAAATAATGATTTTTTACGATAAAAGTTTCTAAAAATCCCACTTATTACTAAGCTGCTGAAACCGAAAGGAGTAGGGCTATTTATAACTGTTTCAGCTTAATAGGTGGGATAACTTATTAACAAAGTGGTAAAATGTGGTAAAAAGTGGTAAGAAATTATATATATTTGGTTTTATAAAGAATGAAGTGGTAAATCTAATCGGGACATACGAATGTAAAGTTGATGCCAAAGGCCGGTTGATGGTTCCTTCTGCAATAAAGAAGCAATTAACACCCGTCTTACAGGAAGGGTTCGTATTAAAACGATCTGTTTTCCAGCCTTGTCTTGAATTGTATCCTATGGAAGAATGGAATAATTTGATGAAAAAGGTGAATGGCTTAAACCGTTTCAAGAAGAAGAATAACGATTTTATAAGAAGGTTTACGGCAGGAGTAAAAACGGTGGAAGTGGATACTAATGGCAGGTTACTTATTCCAAAAGACCTAATGATATTTGCAGACATTGATAAAGAAATTGTTTTATCCTCTGCAATTAATATCATTGAAATTTGGGATAAAGCTAAATATGAAAATGCGGTTGATGCTGCTGTAGATGATTTTGCAGATCTGGCAGAAGAGGTAATGGGTAATGACGATTTCGATGGACTATCATAATCCTGTTTTATTAAAAGAATCTGTAGACGGTTTAAATATAAAGCCAGACGGGGTTTATGTTGATGTCACTTTTGGTGGGGGGGGGCATTCCCGGGAAATCCTTAGCAGGCTTGGTGAAAAGGGTAAATTATTAGCTTTTGACCAGGATCTGGATGCTTTGGCAAACAAAATTGAAGATGAAAGATTTACGCTTATTAATGAGAATTTTAGATTCATAAAACGGTTTCTGCGATTTTATGGGGTAAAGCAGGTGGATGGGATCTTAGGAGATTTTGGAGTTTCTTCTCACCAGTTTAATGTTGCTGAAAGGGGATTTTCTACTCGTTTTGAGGCAAAACTGGATATGAGAATGAATCAAAAAAGTAGCCTAAGTGCTTATGAGGTAATTAATGAGTATGATGAGCAGCAGCTTAGGACTATATTTTATGAATATGCTGAATTAAAAAATTCTCCAAGAATTGCCGCAGAAATTGTTAAAGCAAGGAAAGAAGGCGCTATTGAAAGCAGTGAGCATCTTAATGAGATTTTAAAGCCACTACTCTTTAAAGAAAAAGAACACAAAATTTTGGCCCAGATCTACCAGGCTATAAGGATAGAGGTGAACCAGGAAATTGAAGCATTAAAAGAATTTTTACTTCAAACCCAGGATTTAATAAAAGAGGGCGGCAGGTTGAGCTTGATCTCTTACCATTCATTGGAGGACAGATTGGTAAAAAGATATATAAGAAGCGGACTTTTTGAAGGGGAGCCGGAAAAAGATTTCTTCGGAAATATTTCTGTTCCATTTAAAAAGGTAAATGGCTTAATAGTTCCTGGGAAAAAGGAGATAAAAGATAATAACAGGGCTCGGAGTGCAAAACTTCGTATAGCTGAAAAACTATAGAAACACCTTTAATCAGGAACCCTCAGGGAGCAATTAGGAAGATATGAAGAAAGGATTTTATAACATTCTCAAAGCAAATTTCTTAATAAGCAGTGATGCAGTTAATAACTGGCGGTTCATAGTTTTTTGTACCTCCCTTGCAATAATTATGATTGCCTGCTCGCACAGTGCTGAAAGAAAAGTTCACAGCATTGCAAAATTGAACCACGAGGTGAGGGAATTGAACAGCGAATTTGTAGATGTAAGATCTTCTTTAATGAAGCTTAAGATGGAATCCACACTTACTAATAAAATGGCAGCCAGGGGGATAAAACCTTCAGAGACACCTCCATTTAAAATTAAAATTAAAATTTCAGAATAACAGTGGCAACTACTGAAAAGAGCATATTGAACCGTTTATATTTCATCGCAGGATTGATGTTCATCTTTGCTGTAGCGGTGGGTGTTCAGTTGCTGAATATTCAGATAGTTGAAGGTGAAAAATATATTCAGTTAGCAGAGGAAACAAGTTTTAAAAATTTTACCATCCCAGCCAACCGAGGAAATTTATATGATACCAACGGAAATCTTTTAGCTACCTCTGTTCCAAAATATGATATTCGTTTTGATGCTGTAACCGTTAGCGATAAAAATTTTGAAGCAAATATTTCCGGTCTTTCCAAAGAGCTTTCTAAAATGCTTGGAAAAAGTTCTTCCCACTGGTCTCAAACCTTAAGAGCTGCCAGGGTTAATAAGAACCGGTACTTATTAATAACAAAAAACCTGGGGTATTCAGATTATCAGAAAATAAAAAGTTTCCCAATGTTCAACCTTGGTGTTTATAAAGGTGGAATGATCGTGGAGCAAAGAACTGTGAGGGAGCATCCTTTAGGGGCAATGGCAGCAAGAACTGTGGGATATGAAAGAAGAGACGACCAGGGTTACTACACTAGGGTAGGCCTTGAAGGTGCCTTTAGTCCTTTCCTTCAGGGAAAAGATGGGCACCGTCTTAAGCAAAAAATTGCTAAAGGACAGTGGAAGCCTATTAGTGACAATAATGAAGTAGAACCAAAAGATGGTTATGATGTTATTTCAACTATCGATGTTAATATACAGGATATTGCACATCACGCTCTTTTAGTTCAACTTGAAAAATATGAAGCCGATCATGGAACAGTAGTGGTTATGGAAACGAAGACCGGCGAAATTAAAGCTATTTCCAATCTTGGACGCACCTCTGCCGGGACCTATTTTGAAAAACTTAATTACGCTGTAGGGGAAACTCACGAACCTGGTTCCACCTTCAAGTTAATGGCAATGGTCGTTGCTTTAGAAGATAAAGTGATTGATACCAGCACTGTGGTTGATACCGAAAATGGAATCATGACCATTCGGCGCAATAAGGTAAGAGATTCGAAGCATGGTGGCTACGGAAAGATTTCTGCAGCAAAAGCTTTTGAAGTTTCCAGTAATGTGGGAATCGTAAAACTCATTTATGACAACTATAAAGACAATCCTCAAAAATTTGTAGACGGGTTAAACCGAATGGGATTAAATCAAAAGTTAGGCATTTCCATTAAAGGTGAGGGAACTCCTTATATCCCTAAACCCGGAGATAAGAAATGGAGTGGACTTTCTTTACCATGGATGGCTTATGGCTACGGAAGTATTCAAATTACCCCTTTACAAACCCTGGCATTTTATAACGCAATTGCGAATGATGGGGTAATGGTCAAGCCAAGATTTATCAAAGAAATTAGAGAGTGGGATAAAACTATTGAAAAGAACGAATTAAAAGTTCTTAATCCTGCTATTTGCTCGAAGGAAACTGTTGCAAAGGTGCAGGCCATGATGAAAAATGTGGTTGAGCGTGGTACTGCAAAAAGCCTTTATTCCCCTAATTTTTCTATGGCCGGCAAAACAGGAACTGCCCAAACCGAATACTGGAAAGAAGGTTGGGCCTCTAACAGGCAGTACATCTCTTCTTTTGTAGGCTATTTTCCTGCAGAAAATCCTAAATATACCAGCATTGTAATTATCCACAAGCCTAACAACAAGGTGGGTTATTATGGAGCCGATGTTAGCGGGCCGGTATTTAAAAGAATAGCTCAAAAGATATTTACAGATACACCTTTAGAGGATGAGATCCAGTCACTGGAGGTAGAGGATAAGTTAATTGCTAAAGATTTTGAGAAGTATTACACCACTTCGCAAAAAGCCAAAGATTTTATGCCCGATGTTACCGGAATGCCTGTAATGGATGCTGTGTCAATTCTGGAAAACTTAGGTTTAAAAGTTATTGTAAAAGGTTCCGGAAAGGTCAATGCCCAGTCCATTGCACCGGGCGAAAAGATAAAAAGTAAACAACAAGTTGCACTCGTTTTAAGTTGAAAATTTTAAAAGACATATTGTACAAGGTTCCTATGGAAGCGGTTTCGGGAAGTACCGCTGTTACCATAAACAGTATCCATTTTGACTCCAGAAAAGTTGAACTGAATGATGTTTTTGTAGCGATAAGAGGAACCGTTTCTGACGGACACCAGTTTATTAAAACAGCAGTAGACAAAGGCGCTTTAGCAATTATTTGTGAAGAGCTGCCTCAAAACATTGTTAACGGGATTACGTATGTTCAGGTTGCCAATTCACAAACTGCTCTTGCAGTAATGGCAGCTAATTATTACGATAATCCTTCAGAAAATTTAAAGCTGGTTGGGGTTACCGGTACTAACGGTAAAACTACCATAGCCACCTTGCTTTATAACCTGTTTACTAAAGCCGGATATAAAGTGGGGCTTCTATCTACCGTGACAGTTAAGGTTGCAGAAAAGGATTATCCTGCTACGCATACAACCCCCGATTCTCTTACTATTAATTCTTTCCTGAAAAAGATGAATGAGGAGGGGGTAGAATACTGTTTTATGGAAGTTAGTTCTCACGGGATCGCCCAGGAAAGAACTACAGCTCTTCAATTTGCAGGTGGTATATTCACTAATCTTTCTCACGATCATTTGGATTATCATTCCAGTTTTGCTGAGTATAGGGATGTGAAGAAATCATTTTTTGACCATTTGCCTGCTTCGGCTTTTGCCCTTACGAATGCCGATGATAAGAATGGTCCTGTAATGATCCAGAATTCCCGGGCAAAAAAATATACTTACGCATTAAAATCTTATGCCGATTACAGCGGGCAGATCCTTGAAAATCAATTTGGGGGATTGCTTCTGAAGATTAACGGGCAAGAATTGTGGTCCAAGCTTGTAGGTAATTTCAATGCCTATAACCTTGTGGCAATTTATGCAGCAGCTGAATTACTGGGACTGGAAACTCAGGAAAACCTTAGAATAATTAGCGAGTTAAAATCGGTAAGTGGAAGATTTCAATATGTGGTGACAAAGAAAAAGATCACCGCTATTGTAGATTATGCTCATACGCCAGATGCTCTTAAAAATGTTCTTGAAACTATCAATTCCATAAGGACAAAGAACGAGGAGCTCATTACAGTGGTAGGTTGTGGTGGGGACAGGGACAGGACTAAACGGCCTAAGATGGGCCATATAGCTTCAGCCTTAAGTACAAAAGTGATTTTCACCAGTGACAATCCAAGAACCGAGGATCCTGAAAAAATTCTGGAAGAAGTAGAAGGAGGAGTGGAACCTCAAAACTTCAAAAAGATTATGTCGGTGGTAAACAGAAAGCAGGCGATTAAAACTGCCTGTCAACTGGCGAAACCTAATGATATTATTTTAATAGCCGGTAAAGGCCATGAGACGTATCAGGAAATAAATGGTAAACGAACCGATTTCGATGATTTTAAAATTGTCAACGAAATATTAAATGAGCTTGAAAAGTAAATCAGGGAAAGAATAACAGAAGGATATGTTATATTATTTATTCAACTTTTTAGATAGACATTACGAAATTCCGGGGGCGGGATTATTTGAATTCCTCTCCTTCCGGTCTGCAATGGCTATTATCCTTTCCCTGGGAATATCAACTATTTACGGTAAGAAGATCATAAACTATCTACTTACAAAACAGGTTGGTGAAAGTGTGCGTGATCTTGGCCTAAAAGGGCAAAGCGAAAAGGCTGGTACTCCCACTATGGGGGGGATCATTATAATTATATCTACCCTAATTCCGGTTTTGCTTTTTGCGCGGCTGGATAATATTTACGTGATTCTTCTAATCGTTGCTACCTTATGGATGGGAGCAATTGGATTTTTAGATGATTATATCAAGATCTTTAAAAAAGACAAAGCAGGATTAAAAGGAATTTTTAAAGTTATAGGGCAGGTAGGTTTAGGTTTAATCGTTGGATGTACAATGTATTTCCACCCGGGAATCACTGTAAAAGAAGAAACTAATGCGCCTTCCTTCAACAGTAATGTAGAATATATTGAACAAATCAGTAGTGCCACTTCTCCGGGAATTCAGGGAGAAAAAAGCACAACTACCACAATTCCGTTTGTAAAAGATAACGAACTTGATTATGCTAATCTAATTACCTGGATCGATCCGGGATTGGCCGACTATGCCTGGCTGATCTTTATTCCTATTGTGATATTCATTGTAACTGCCGTTTCTAACGGAGCTAATTTAACCGATGGTATTGACGGTCTTGCTGCAGGTTCTTCAGCAATAATAGTTCTTACCCTTGGGATTTTTGCATGGGTTTCCGGTAACATAATTTTTTCAGATTATCTCAACATTATGTACATACCCCGTTCCGGGGAAATGACGGTATTTATAACAGCTTTTGCCGGAGCACTCGTAGGTTTTCTATGGTATAATACGTATCCCGCCCAGGTATTTATGGGAGATACAGGCAGTTTAACCATAGGAGGAATTATTGCTGTGTTAGCTATTGCAACCAGAAAGGAGCTACTTATCCCCATATTATGCGGAGTGTTTTTACTCGAAGTCCTTTCAGTAATGTTCCAGGTAAGCTGGTTTAAGTATACGAGGAAGAAATATGGAGAAGGCCGCAGGATATTCTTAATGTCCCCTTTGCATCATCATTATCAAAAACTGGGATTCCATGAAAGCAAGATCGTAGTCAGATTTTGGATCATTGGGATATTCCTTGCCATTGTTACCATCGTTACTCTAAAAGTGCGATAAAGGGTGAAGAGTGGAGAGAGGAAAGAGGAAATTAAATAGTGAAGAGTGAAAAGTGGGGAATGGAAAGTAAAAAAATAAAAGGTTTATAAATGAGTAACACGCAAAAAATAGCAATTCTTGGAGCCGGCGAAAGTGGGGCAGGTACTGCTATTTTGGCGAAAAAGCAAGGTTTTGAAGTCTTTGTTTCAGATAGAGGAAAGATCAAGGAAAAGTACAAGAACGTTCTTAATGAAATTGGAGTTGAGTGGGAAGAAGAAACTCATGATGAAGAACGCATTCTTTCAGCTTCAATAGTAATGAAGAGCCCCGGAATTCCGGAATCGGTCCCTATCGTTCAAAAATTGATTTCAAAAGGAATACCGGTGATATCAGAAATTGAATTCGCCTCAAAATATACAAATGCAACGATAATAGGTATAACAGGAAGTAACGGTAAAACCACTACTACAAAATGGACCTATCACTTGCTTAAAAATGCCGGATTATCTGTAGGAATGGCAGGAAATGTTGGGGATAGTTTTGCAAAACAGGTGGCAGAAGAGGATTATGAATATTACGTTCTTGAGCTGAGTAGTTTTCAGCTGGACGGGATTGTTGAATTTAAACCTCATATCGCAGTATTAACAAACATAACCCCCGATCATCTCGATAGGTATAATTATAACATAGATGAATATACCGCCTCTAAATTCAGAATAACCCAGAACCAGACAGAGGATGATTTTTTCATTTATGATGCAGATGATGAGATAACTGCGAAATGGCTTAAAAAACAATCCATTACAGCACAACAGTTACCCTTCTCTCTTGAGAAAAAACAAGTGACAGGAGCTTACCTGGAAGACAACAACATTAAAATAATTACAAGAAACACCCAATTTATTATGCCGGCAAAATCTTTAGCACTTGAAGGTAAACACAATACCAAGAATGCAATGGCAGCCTCTACGGTAGCCCAATTATTACGAATTAGAAAAGAAACTATACGCGCCAGTATGGAAAATTTTCAAGGGGTGGAACATCGCCTTGAAAAGGTACTTAAAATCAATAATGTGCAGTACATCAATGATTCTAAGGCTACGAATGTGAATGCTACCTACTATGCGCTGGAAAGTATGGAATCTGAAACTATTTGGATCGTTGGTGGGGTAGATAAAGGCAATAATTATGAGGAGCTTTTACCTCTTGTAAATGAGAAGGTAAAAGCAATAATATGTTTAGGAATTGATAACTCCAAAATTTTTGCAGCATTTGGTAATTGTGTAGATATAATGATGGAAACCCAGTCTATGGCAGAAGCTGTAAGAATGGCTTATAAAGTTGCCGATAAAGGAAATACAGTTTTATTATCTCCTGCCTGTGCAAGCTTTGATCTATTTGAGAATTACGAAGACAGGGGCAGGCAATTTAAAAATGCAGTAAGAAATTTATAATAAAAAATAGGATAAGATCATAAAATGAGCAGCATCTTTTCAAATATAAAAGGAGACAAAGTTATTTGGGCCACCGCCGCTTTGTTGGCAATATTTTCATTTTTGCCGGTGTACAGCTCAAGTAGTAATATCGCCTATTTGTATGGAGATGGAAGCACCTTTAGTTACCTGGTAGTACATTTTTTCCATTTGGTGCTGGGGTTTTGTTTGCTGTTCGCAATTCATAAAATACCCTATCATTATTTTAAAGGGCTTTCCATATTATTGTTGCCAATTGTAATTGTGCTCCTGTTGTATACAATTACCCAGGGAAATACCATAGATGGTTCCAATGCCAGCCGTTGGATCCAGATTCCGGTGGTAGGAGTAACTTTTCAATCTTCAACACTTGCCTCGGTAGTATTGTTGATATATGTTGCGAGATATTTAACCAGGATTGCAGATAAAACAGTGACTTTTAAAGAAACCCTGCTGCCATTATGGCTTCCGGTTTTTTTGGTGCTGGTTTTAATTCTTCCAGCTAACTTTTCGACCACTGCAATCATTTTCACTATGGTTATGGTGCTGGTTTTTCTTGGAGGTTATCCAATAAAATACATCGCAATTGTTGCCGGTGCGGGATTATTGGTGCTAACACTTTTTGTTCTTACCGCAAAAGCTTTTCCCGGGCTATTACCAAACAGGGTAGATACCTGGATGAGCAGAATAGAGAATTTTGCCAATGATGAAGATACTGAAGCAGATTATCAAATAGAAAAAGCCAAGATTGCTATAGCGCGTGGTGGAATTGCAGGCGCAGGAATAGGTAAAAGTGTTCAAAGAAATTTTTTACCCCAATCTTCCTCAGATTTTATATATGCAATTATTGTTGAAGAAATGGGGCTGGTAGGAGCTTTTGGTGTGATGCTCGCTTACCTTATGTTATTGTTTCGAATAGTGATTGTCGCAACTAAAGCGAATTGCATTTTCGGGAAATTGGTGGTTATGGGCGTGGGTTTGCCAATTGTGTTCCAGGCATTGGTAAACATGGCCGTTGCTGTGGAACTCTTCCCTGTTACCGGCCAGACATTGCCATTAATAAGCAGTGGTGGTACCTCTATCTGGATGACCTGCATTGCCCTGGGAATAGTTTTGAGCGTAAGTGCCAAGAGGGAAGAAATAAAGATGAATGAAGAAAAAGGACTTAATGAAGAAAATCCTTTGGACATATTAAGTGAAGCCATATGAAAAAGCCGTTGAACATATTAATTTCCGGTGGAGGAACTGGGGGGCATATTTACCCTGCTATTTCTATTGCCGATGAAATTAAAAGAAGGGATCCGGCTTCAAATATTCTTTTCGTGGGAGCCCAGGATAGGATGGAAATGAAACGGGTGCCTTTAGCTGGATATCCAATAAAAGGCCTGTGGATATCAGGTTTGGATCGCTCGTTAAGTGTAAAGAATTTAAGTTTTCCGTTTAAGTTAATTAGCAGTTTGTGGGAGTCGTTTAAGATCATCAATAAATTCAATCCCGATGTGGTAATTGGAACAGGTGGTTTTGCAAGTGGCCCCTTATTAAAAGCTGCTATCATTAAAAAGATCCCCACTTTAATTCAGGAGCAAAATTCTTATCCGGGTATAACCAATAAACACTTAGGAAAGGACGCAAGTGTAATTTGTACTGCTTATGATAATTTAGGGAGGTTTTTTCCTTCGGAAAAAATCAGGAAAACAGGTAATCCTGTGAGACTTGATATTTTGAATATCAAAGATAAACGGGAAGAGGCGCAGAAATTTTTTAAACTAAAGCCCGGAAAAAAAACGATACTGGTTCTTGGTGGAAGTTTAGGGGCCAGGAGGATCAATCAGCTTCTTGCTGCCTATGTAGAAATTTTAGTGGAGAAAAATGTGCAGATCATCTGGCAAACCGGTTCACTTTATCACGAGGAGTATAAAAAATACGATGCCGAAAACGTGCAAACTTTCGATTATTTAAATAAGATGGATCTGGCTTATGCGGCGGCAGATATTATAATCTCAAGGGCAGGAGCAGGAAGTGTTTCTGAACTTTGTTTGGTAGGTAAACCCGTATTGTTTATCCCGTCGCCAAATGTGGCTGAAGACCATCAAACCAAGAACGCCTTGGCAGTTGTAGAAAAAGGAGCAGCGGTTATGCTTCAGGAGAAAGATTTGACAAACAAGTTCGAAGAAACTATTTCATTGCTCATAGATTCCGAAGAGGTAAGAAAGGGTTTTTCAGAAAATATTAGAAAACTGGCTTTACCCAATGCAACTATAGCTATAGTAGATGAAATGGAGAAAATTGTTGAGGTAAAGAAGTACAAGCCGGAAAGATTTTAAAGAAACCAATGGATCAATTTAAGAACATATCAAATTTATATTTCCTTGGCATCGGTGGGATTGGAATGAGTGCCCTGGCACGTTATTTCAAATTCCTGGGAAAAAATGTTGCCGGGTATGATAAAACTGCGACTGTTCTTACTGAAAATCTGGAGGAGGAAGGAATTGAAATCACTTATAAGGATGATATTGATACTATTCCGCAGAACTTTAGAAATAAAGAGAATACATTAATTGTTTATACGCCCGCTGTTCCAAAAGATCATCGCCAGTCCAACTATTTCCAGGCTGAAGGTTTTACAGTTAAAAAGCGTGCAGTGGTTTTAGGAATGATCACGAAAGGCACCTTTACACTTGCAGTTGCAGGTACTCATGGAAAAACTACAACAACGGCAATCCTGGGGCATATTTTAAAAGAGACAGGAGCACCAGTAACGGCTTTTCTGGGTGGAATAAGTGAAGATATACAGAGTAATATTATTTTAAAAGGCAGGGAGGTAATGGTTGTGGAGGCCGATGAATTTGATCGTTCATTCCTGAATTTATCTCCAAACATCGCAGCTATCACTTCTATGGATGCAGATCATCTTGATATTTATGGTGATCCCCAGCAATTGACAGATTCCTTTAAGGAATTTGCGAAACTCGTTCCTGAAGATGGAAAACTTTTTTATAAAATTGGTTTACCTCTAAAAGGAGCAAGCATAGGGGTGGAAGACGATTCAGATTTTTCTGCTATTAATGTAAAAGTAAAGAATGGAAGCTACGAATTTGATCTTCGTACGCCCCAATCCACTATAAAGAATTTAAAATGCAATCTACCCGGAAAGCACAATTTGCAGAATGCTATTACAGCCCTGGCAATGGCGATCACTTATG
>CAZXEY010000087.1:0-12938 GCA_964639695.1 uncultured Antarcticibacterium sp.
ACTATTTTGTTAGTGTATTTAAAAATTGTATTTCTATTTACAGATTTGTAATTTATAATTAGCCATTTTATTAACTCTAAACAGCATTAAAAATGGAACAGCTTAAAGTAATATTCGAAGGTTTAGGTGGAAGGGAACTGGAGCGAATTTTTAAAAACTTTTTTTTACTATCGGTTCTTTTAAAACAAATAATGATTTCTTTTTTTGCGGGATATGGAGAAATCCCGGAACATTTTTCTATTCCTGAAGAGCAAAAAGAAGTAATTAATAGAGATATTTCTTCGGGGACTTCTGAAGAGAATTCCAGTGATCCATCGACCTTTCAGCTTATGGCGACCGAATCCCAACTAGAAAAAAGCAAAATTACCATTCCGGAAAATTCATTTTCTGAAAAAAATTAAACCCTACTTTACCATGACCATACATCACTTGCAGGAGAAGGTTCTTGCCAGGAATAAATACTACTTACTTGCTACCAACCCTTCCGGAGAAATTCTGTATCAGGAACATTTTCAACCTCATATTTTAAGTAAGCCAGAGCTTCGGGAAATCCTGGGTATAATTCGATCTGGGAATTTTTCATCGTATCTCATAAAGGTCAACAATGGAAGTATTTTACCGCCCGATGATTTCTCTTGGGTTGAAAATTTCAACCTGATGCGTTTATACCAGGCAGGAATTTCCCGGGTAGCTTATGTATCCCCTCAAAATATTTTTAATAGCCTTGAGCTTGAAAAGGAATTATTGCCGGGAAAGATCTTTCAAATTAGAATCTTTAAAAGAATGGGCGATGCAATAAGCTGGCTTGAACAATTTCCAGTCCTTAATTAGTTCTCTTTATCTAGATTTTGACATTTTAAAAGCAGACACATAACCTACTCCTATTCCTATAAACACCAGTTTTTTAGGTGAAATTATTTTTTTCAATAACCCGTAAATCAGTATCATTTTTTAGATTATTTTTAATTCAATATTGGCTGAAAATCAGGAATAATAACTTCATCTAAAACATCCATGTCAAATCTTTTGCAAACCCCATCCCGTACTACTTCGAAACAGATTTACGGTCGAAATAAGGAGTTAAAATTTATTTCTGATGTTTTAAATGATCCAAAAAATACCGGCACCTCATTACTCGTTATTAACGGTCCCGCAGGAATTGGTAAAACTTCCTTAATTCGAACAGCTTTAGATTCTTACCAGGATCCTAAAAGCTTCCAATTGTACGGTAAGTTTGAAAATCGGGAAAATACTCCTTACCTGGCTTTTCGGCAGGCATTTGGTGCCTGGTCACAACAAATTCTCCTTCTTCCAGATGAAGATTATGATCTTTTAAAAGAAAGTACCACTTCTGCTTTGCAAACCAATATTGCCGCGATTACCGGAGTTTTCAAAGAATTGGAAGATTTTTTCAGCAGAAAAAATATAATAAATGACCATCAGGTCCAATCGCATCAGGTTAAAGCAAGGCTTTATTATTTTCTAAAGAAATTCTTTAGAAGCATCACAGGAATGGGATACAAGTTGATCTTTTTCCTGGATGACCTTCAATGGGCCGATAAAGCTTCTTTACTCTTACTCGAGGATCTTGTATCCTGTAATGAGGTCCCGGGACTCCAATTTATCGCGGCTTCAAGAACTGCTGAACAGGATCCATCAAAACATCTTGATAAACTGAACGATCTTAAAAATTTACCCAACGTTAAATTTTTATTTCTCAAATCTCTTTCCAGAACTTCTGTGGGTACCATTATTCCTCAGGAATGGAAATTTTCGAAAAAAAATCTGGATCAGTTTAAGAATTATCTTTGGCTTGAGACCGGCGGAAATCCATTCCAGGTAAGAGAAATCTTAAAGGTAATTCAAAGGCAAAATCCTTCTATTAAGGCCGAAGATCCACAATTTTGGACAAGTTTACCCAGGTTAGGCAACGAAAAAAATTCTGTCGACTTTATGCGATCTCAGCTAAATAACCTTCCTTTCCACCAGTTACAGGTTATAGCTGCAGCTTCCTGCCTTGGCTATTCGTTTGAAGCAGATTTGCTGAACAAGATCCTCATCTTTTCTGAAAAGGAAATTTTGAGTCATTTATCAGGGCTTGTAAAAATGCAGATGCTAATTAGAAGGAAGAACACTTTCATTTTTACACATGATAATATTTTTTCGGCAGCAAATTCCCTTCTTTCCAATGTAGAAAAACACGATCTACATCAAAAGATGGGTTTGTATATTCTAAAAGAAATTGAGGATCAAGAAGATAACAACCTCCTTCTAGCAGTAAATCATTTAAACAATGCCCATACCCTCTCCGGCACCGGCAAGGTGTATTCTAATGAACTTCTTTTATTAAATATACAGGCCGGTAAACTGGCAATTAAGAATACAGCCTTTGAAACCTCTCAACGATATTTTTTAGTTGCCGAAAATCTTATTAAAGAACAAACTTCATCTATCGAGGTTCAGAATCAGGTTCTTCAAAAATGTTTTGGAGGGAAAATAGTGGAGGTGGATACCCTCCGGTTTTTAATTCGTTACGGGTTTGCAGAGACCTCATTCTTGCTTCAGAAATTTGACGTGGCACTGGAAAACGTTCGGCAAATCCTTGAAATGAATTGCAGCAGACATCATCGTTTAAAAGCAACTCTATTGAAAATGATGATTTGTTCTGCTTTTATATACCAGAGAAATGATGCTTTAATTTTACTGGACGGGATTGCAAGTTTAGAGAAAATGCTTTGTTACTATGGAATATGCATTCCTTCAAATAGGGAACAGATTAAAAAAGAAAGCGCTAAAGATTGCCGTCTTTTAATTAAAAAAGCTGCCGATCTCAATGTTCAGACTAATTTTTCAGAAATATTTAATCCCGATGAGGAATATCATGACCTGATGAACCTGGTTACAACTTCCCTCACGTTAATGTACTTTATAGATCCCTTTAAGAATCTATACATGGTATCCAAGACTTTACTTTTAACTCTAAAGGAGGGTTTGGCACCTTTATCACCTGTATTATTTGCTGCCAGCTTCTTCACCGGCTTCTTTAGTGTTAAAAACCGGGATCTTGCTCATTTTCTTGGAAAGTTATCTTTGAAAATGATAGAAAATGAACCCTTTAAAAGGTACTCCTATATGGTTCATTATATTGCTATTCTCAATTTCTTTCCCTGGGAAAATCACTATCAATATTGTGTGCAAAAGTTAGAAGAAGGAGCAGAACAGGCGACAGAGGCCGGCGACAGGCATTACGCTTCCTTTTGCTACACCATTGTTAGAATTATGAATACTTACCGGGGTAAGAATTTAATACAGCACTCGCTGGACAATACAAAGGTTGAAAAAGAACACCACGTATATTTTATAAGCGGTACAGATAACGCTATTTCAAGTTATTTAACTGGAGAATGTGAAGGTTTTAATACAGGAAAATTTCAATTCCCTGCAGATATTCTGGCAGATTCCGAGTACAATTTAATCTGCCGGTACAATTATCTTCTGGCTAAAGAAAAACTCAATTATATTGCCAATTGTTTTGAAACTGCCCGTATGGCGGGGGAAGAATGTGATTCTATGGAATACGTTGGGGAAGGATATCAAATAGAGTTAGAGCACTTTTTCTTTTATGCTTTAAGCCTCCTTCAATGTGCTTTTTTAAATCCCCTTAAACAAACCGAATATTTATTGAAAGTTGCGCCAAAATTGAAGGAATTAAAAAGGCTTTCAAGCTTTAAATCTGGAAATTATTTACATAAAGTTTATCTCATAGAAGCAGAAATTGCTAAATGTAAAGGCGATTTTGAGAAAGCAACTCTTCTTTATGATCTTGCTATTGAGGATGCTTTAGAGGAGGAATTTATACATCACGCGGCAATTGCTGCAGAAAGAGCTTTTGAATATTACAGGATTAAAAACAGAACCACTCTGGCCCAGTTTTACTTCAGGAAGTGCATCAAACTATATGAGGATTGGGGAGCGTTGGCAAAAGTTAAACAACTGGAAAAGCAAAACCCTTCTTTCGTTGAGCAGGAAGAGAAAACTTCTGCAAGTTCCTTACTGTCTACAGCAGATTTTTCAGCCATAAGCGACATCCTGGCCCATACTGTTCCCGGAAATCAAATTTCTCTACAGGACCTTGGAAAATATCTGGTATCCCTTCTGCAGAAGCAGGGAAATGCTAAAAAAACACTTATACTTGTTATTCAGGAGAAAGTATGGAAAGTTGTGGCTGCTCATCCTGAAAAATCTGATCTTTTAAATACTCCTTTAAGCCGTTTAAGAAACCATCTTCCGCTTAGTATCCTCAATTTTTCGATAAAAAAAGGAAATAAAATTGTTTTACAGAATATCTCCAAGGATCCACTTTTTACTTCTGATTCTTATTTAAAGAAAGAAAATCTATATAACATTACCGTTTTCCCGGTAAAACAAAGTGGAGAAACAGTGGGGCTCTTATATCTTGAGGATTGCCAGTTTTCTTCAGAAACAGAAAAGAATCTGTTTCTTATGATATTGGAACTGGCTTCAACCACCTTTGCAAATGCAGTTTATTATGAAAATAATGAAATTCTAAATAAGGAATTAAAGCTACAGGAAAGAAATAGAATTGAAGCGGTAATAGAATCCCAGGAAAAGGAAAGACAGCGTATCGCACGGGAACTGCACGATAGTCTTGGTCAAATCCTGGCGTTAGCTAAAATTAACTTATCGAGGGTCCATACGGAAGGAATGGAACCTGAAAATCACAGTCTTTTAAGTAATATTACCAATCTTATAGATGAAAGCTGCCGCGAGGTTAGATCGATTTCCCATAATCTTATGCCTCCAGATCTTGACAATAAAAACCTGGCGGAGATCCTGGAAAGCCTTGTTGACAAAAACCGGCTTACAAACCAGGGTACCTATGAATTTAATAATTATGTATCCTATGAGCAGCTTTCAATTGCCAGTAAATTCACTTTGTACCGGGTACTTCAGGAAATTCTACAAAATATTATCAAACACGCTGCTGCCAGTAAGGTAATCATAAGTATTTCCCAGAGCGGGGATTTCATTAACCTTCTCGTAGAAGACAATGGAAAAGGATTTGATACCAACCTCACAGGCCTCGGGCTGGGGTTAAAAAATATACACTCCAGAATTAAATTGTTGAATGGATATCTTGATATTGATTCCTCAATTAACAAGGGGACTGTTTTTAATGTAAGTATTCCTTTTAAATCATAAAGATGGAAACAATTAAAGTTATTTTGGCAGATGATCACCAGATGTTCCTCGATGGACTCTCTTCCCTACTGTCCCAGGTAAAAGGAGTGCAGGTAGCGGCGGCTGTTAACAGTGGGAAGGAAGTGCTTCAAAAACTGGAGGATATAATTCCAGACCTGGTAATAGTTGATCTTAATATGCCTGTTATGGACGGATTGGAAACTACCCGGCAAATAAAAACCCGAAATCCCGGGATTAAAGTCCTTGGCCTTACTATGGAGAACGATCTTAAATGTGTTACGGGAATGCTGGAAGCAGGTGCCTCAGGATACATCTTAAAAAATACAGGAAAAGCAGAACTGGAGCTGGCGATAAGACAGGTGATGCGGGGAGAACCTTATTTAAGCCAGTCTATAAGTAATCAACTGGCTCAAAATCTTCTTCAAAATTTTCAGCAAAGGAATGAGGTTCAAAATGAACTTAATTCCCTTACTCAAAGAGAGCTTGAGATTTTAAAGATGATTGCCCTTGAAAATTCTAATACAGAAATTGCTGATCAACTATTTATTAGCCCTAAAACTGTAGAAACTCACCGAAAGAACCTGATGAAAAAAATTGGGGTTAAAAACTCCCTTGGTGTTTACAAATTTGCCCTAAAACATCAACTCCTGGAAGAATAATATTTAAAGCCTGTAAAGCTTCTTATATTTCAAAATTATGTAAAGCCTTTGTAAATAAAGGCTTTTTCTATTTCCGGCCGTTTAACAACAATAGGAATCTACCTAATTCACGGTATGCCCGTTCCTTCAAAATACGCCATTGGGGGTATATAAAACCCTGTTGTTAGGGTATTTGAAAAAGCCTAATCCTGCCACATCTTTGTAATGTAATATTCATCATCATTATTAATCAATTAAAAAACGAACAAATGATACGACACGAATACTCAAAAAGATCAACCAGGGGATATGGGGAATCTTTGACAGCAGAAAAGTTATTGCAGACTTTCAGAAAGCCCTTTCTGAATCAAAAGAAGTAAATCACTAACAAGTTTATTCATCCAATTAATTTTAATCAACAATCAATTTAATTCAACAATCAAAAAAAGTAAAAAAATGAAAACAACAATTTTATCATTAGCAATCGCATTTTTAAGTATTACATCAGCTTTTAGCCAGGAAGGAAATTTTACCCTTGGGGTAAATGGTGGAATACCAGTAGGGGATTTTAAAGATTTTTCTAATCTTAATCTTGGGGCAGATGTGGCTTACAGATTTGGCTTGGGAGAACAATTTGAACTAGGAGGATTGGTAGCATATTCTCATTTCTTTGGAGACTCGGGAGAAGATGAATTTGGAAGCTGGGAAGTAGAAGATATACAATTTTTACCGGTAGCTGCTTCCGCACGTTTTAAGGCTAGTTCTTTCTTTGTTGGCGGAGATTTAGGATACGCAATAGGGATTAGTGAAGACAACGATGGAGCTTTTTATTATCGTCCACACGTGGGTTATAATTTTGGAAAATTAGGAGTAATTGCTTCTTATGCAGGAATGAGCCGTGATAACTCCACTCTTGCAAGTGTAAATTTAGGACTGGAAATTAAGCTTTAATGATCTTATATCCTCCTCTATCATCTATATATGATGAGGAGGATACTTCATCAAATTATACTTTCATCACATCAAAAAACTAATTATGAAAACTTTATATACCTTATTATGTGCTTTTTTATTTAGCACATTTTTTATTTCCTGTACAAAAGATGATGAAATAGATCCTCCACCGGCATCTGTTATAGTTCAACTATTTGAAAATACCGCGGTAATGGAAAATTCCAGTACCCTTGAGTTTAAACTCAATTTTGACAAACCTGCTGCAGCGAACGGATTTATAATTGTAGGGGTTAGCAGTACAAGAGAAGGAACTTTTCAAACCTTACCAGAAACAATAGAAGGCGAAATGGAGGTACCCGTACAAAAAGGAGCTCGTTTTGCCACCATTCAATTTACTCCCCAGGATAATGGGGTGTTGGAGGAAAATGCTATAGTTACCTTAACATTACTTTCAAAATCTGAAGGAATTAATTTTGGAAGTAAAAGAAGTACAACTATTGAGATCACAGATAACGAGGCACCCGCTTTAGCTTCATTCTTTGTCCCAAACATTACAGCATCAGAATTTTTTACTCCAAGCGTCGAAGTGCGTATAGTCTTTTCTTCACCCGCCCCGGGACAGGGATCTATTGTTGTCCAGCTAGAAGGAGATGACAGTTCCTACTATGTAGATTCTTATCCTGAAATGGATAACCAAAAAAAATTAGTGCTACCCATAGAAGCAGGAACCGTTTATACAACTTTCCAGTTGCGTCCAAAAAACAATTCAGTTCTGGAAAATCATAAAACCCTGAAATTAAAAATTTTAGAAGTTGATGGAGTCCTTGCTAAAGGAGAAATAACCGAAATGAATATTTTACTTCTCGATGATGAGATCCAGGGAAAGATAAAATCTGTCGAAACAGTATCAAATGGAAAAAGAACCAAAAGAACCTGGGAATATGCTACAGATGGAAAAATAAATAAGGTTTTATGGGAAGATCAGGCAACTCAATTAATCACCGGGACCTTATCTTACTATTATAATCCCGAGGGAACGATAAGAAATATTACAAGTTTTACAGGTGATGGTGAAACTTATATTTGGGATAATAATGGCAGGATCGTTACTGTCGAAAAAATTAGTAACTTTTTTAAGGTTGGTTATAGCTCCTTCGAATATGGAGCAAATGGCAAAATTCATAAAAAAACTGATTATACGATAAGAGCAGGTGGTGATTTTGCGCCTAAAACTCAATATGTTTATGACTATTTTGCCGATGGTAATTTACAAAAACAGAGCACTTATATACAGGGAAATAATTCAAACTGGGTTTTAAATGCCAGCCTGGCATTTAGTCAATATTCAGGTTCCATTAACCCAGCTCCAATTGAAGTAATTCCTTCGATTAGCACCCAACAGCACCTACCTTCGATATTTCATGTTACCGGAGATGGAATTAATAATTCCAATTATTACACATATACCTTCAATGCAGAGGGTATGGTAACAAAAAGAATTACCGTGGGCGAGACAACCACTTATATCTATTATTAGTAAGAAGAAAAAGCTGCCTTTATAGCCTGCAATGGATTGGCTTTAGGGGCAGCTTTTATCGTTATAAATACATTTTAGTTATGAAAAGTATATCAATTTTTACAGTAATAATGTTTTTGGGATTTCAGGGAATTTCACAGCCTTACATCTCCAAAGAAAAAGCTAAGTCAGATCTTGAATTTTACATTAAAACTTTGGGGGAAGTACATACGATCCTTACCTATTCGTAACTGAAGATACTTTCTTTGCGGAAATGAAAAGGATTGAAGCAAATCTTGAAGATTCTGTAAAAATTCAGGATTTCATACTCTCGCTGCAGGGATTATCTGCCTTAATGGAAGACAGCCATAGCAGCCCGGCTCTTCAACAGCCGGCATTGATGGATGAGGAAAAGAAAAAACATTTTTTCCCTTTTAAGACGGTGCTGGAAAAGGATAAACTTTTTGTTCCAAATGAGATGGCGTTAGTTTCTCAAATTCCTGCAGGCTCAGAAATAACAGCAATCAATAACGTACCTTTAAAGCCACTTCTGGCTCAATATCAAAAAAATATTGGCGGGTTGCCACAATACAAAAAAGAAATAGCCAACAGACTATTGTTTAGGAGTTTGTATTTATCAGGCATTAAAGCTCCTTTTCTAATCGATTATACTGAACCTTCCGGCCAAAAAAACCAAAAAAAGATTGAAGAAGGTATTAGCAATGTAGAAGGTTTGCTAGTGGCATTGCCGGCTTATTCTGAAGGAAATTACTATAAGATCCTGGAGGGAAAAACAGGTTATATAAAATTCAGCAGTATGAACGGCTCTATTGAGGAATGGATCCAATTTTTAAAAACTGCGTTTAATGAATTCCGGGAAAATAATGTTCAACAGGTTGCAATAGATCTTAGGGATAATTCGGGAGGAAACTCTCTTTTCGGAGAGGTACTTTTCGGATTTATTACTCCCAAAAAATACCAGATGCAAGGTTACAGGAAATGGAAAGTTAGCCAACAGTATAAGGAGCATTTGCTTGAAAATGGAAACAATAGTCATCAATATTTACAACAAGAAACCGGAAGTATTTGGAAAAATGGCGAATGTGAGCCCGCAGAAAGCAAAATGGCTGTAGAAGATAAATTTAAAGGGCAGGTGTACCTCTTAACCGGCGCTTTTACCTTTTCAAGTGGAAATATGGTCGCCGACGGTGCAAAGGAATTTCAACTCGCTACCTTAGTAGGAGAGCCTACAGGTGAAATGACCACCGATTTTGGAGAAGTTTTGAGCATTACATTACCTAACACTAGAATTGTAATGAACATCACAACCTCAATGGATATTGGAGCTGGATGTGATCCCAAAAGTACGGCAGCTGTTAATCCCGATATTCTTATTATTCCATCCTTGAAGGATCAAATAGAGGGAAGGGATAAAGCTTTGGAGTATGTTATTGACCAGGCAAAAAAAATAGAGTAGAAAGGTTTAAAAATCTCACTTTAGTAAGGAATCAGCTGCCAAAAATTACCTGATCTTATTCAAGTAATGGTTGGCAGTTTTTTTAGTTTTAATGAAATTACAGCACCAGTAACCCGTGCTGTTTTAAAATTGTTAAAGGCTTTGAGAACCAGAAAAGTTCAAAATCCTCAAGATCGGTTTCAAAGTCCGATTTTAATTGTGAAAAGGATTTTGATTTTTCACAGCCCGGCATTAGCTGCTGTAAAGTCCTACTTAGCCACTCCCCTTCTTCTTTTTCCATTCTTAAATCAAAGGTTTCAGTAATATCATGAAAGGTTAGTATCAGCTGGTGCCTGGTAACACCTCTTTTGGTTTTAACCTGCTCGGTAATATTGGGCATTCCCCCTAACCAGACAATCCTGGCTGTTGGTTTTATATTAAAATCTGTTTCAGCATTTAAATAAGATTCTATAAGATTGGGAGGTATTTGTGTCTTCGGAATTTTGAAATCGAACCAGTCCTGCAGCGGAAAGTCAAATCCAATTCCATGCATAAAATTAAAAAGGGATTTTTTTAGTCCGAAGCTGAATTTTGTATGGTCAATACCTGTTTTGTCTTCAAAATCCACATCATTGTTCGCGAAGCTAATGTCTTTATAATTCGGTGTAATGCCATATCCTGAAGGATTTAAACCAATTGGGCTGTGAGCGGTAAGGGCAAACTGGTGCCAGAAACCCGATTGCAGTACACCTGCTTCAAAGAGCTGACGCACCATCTCCAGACTATCAACCGTCTCCTGAACGGTTTGTGTAGGATAACCATACATTAAGTAAGAATGTACCATAATTCCTGCTTCAGTAAGATTTCTGGTCACCCTGGCCACCTGTTCTACTGTTACACCTTTATCGATCAACTTCAACAACCTGTCTGATGCTACTTCGAGTCCGCCAGAAATTGCAATACACCCCGAAGCCTTCAGCAGTTTACAAAGATCGGCGGTGAAATTTTTTTCAAATCTGATGTTGGCCCACCAGGTTACAATCAGGTTCCTTTTAATAATTTCAAGCGCCAGAGATTTCATTAATGCAGGGGGTGCTGCTTCATCTACAAAATGGAACCCGTTTTCGCCGGTTTGTTCTATAAGCTCCTCCATCCTGTCCACCAGCAATTTTGCAGCAACAGGCTGGTACAGCTTTATGTAATCAAGTGAAATATCGCAGAAGGTACATTTTCCCCAGTAGCATCCATGGGCCATAGTGAGTTTATTCCAGCGCCCGTCACTCCACAGGCTATGCATAGGATTGGCAATTTCTATGACTGAAATATATTCAGACAACAAAAGATCTGAATAATCTGGAGTACCAACATCGGCTTGTTTGTAATCTAAAAGAGGGGTACTGTTGTTATATGTTACTTCTCCATTCTCCAGGAGAAAAGTTCTTTTAAAAAGCCTGGAATCAGGATCTTCTGAAGTTGGTTTTACGACATTAGAGATCAACAATTCTATCGGTAACTCCCCGTCATCAAGAGTGATATAATCAAAGAATTCAAATACCCGTTTATCTGAAAGTGAGCGAAGTTCAGTATTAGGAAATCCGCCGCCCATAGAAACCTTCAGGTTTGGATAATTGGCTTTTATGTATTGAGCACAGCGAAAGGCACTATATAAATTACCGGGAAAAGGAACAGAAATACAAACTAGTTTAGGTTCGACTGATTTTAATCTCTTTTCCAGGATTTTCAACGTAAGATCATCTATAAAAGTAGGCTCAGTTTGCAGGTGCTCATAGATCTCATCAAAGGAGTTGGCACTTCTGCCCAGCTTTTCTGCATAGCGACTAAACCCAAAATTTTCGTCTATACATTCCACAATAAAATCTGAAAGATCTTCCAGATATAAAGTGGCTATATGCTTGGCTTTATCCTGCATTCCCATAGAACCAAAAGCCCATTCCAAATCATCCATTTGTTCAAACCTGGAGGCTCGTGGTAAAAAATTTTCAGTACAAATCTGCCTGGCAAGGGTGGGATTTTTCCCTTGTAAAAATTGGATAACATAATCCAGGGAACGTAAATACTGCTCTTTTAAGGCAAAAATACGTTCAGCATTAGGAGATGAAATGGTTTTATTCAGGGAAGCAAGCGAAAATATTTCCTGAAAGATATTTTTAGAAAACAACTCCAGGATCACTTCAATTCCAAGATCCATTTGAAAAGAAGAAATTTTTTTGGTATTAAGAAATCCCTTTAAATAGGCCGTAGCAGGATAAGGTGTATTTAGCTGAGTAAAAGGAGGAGTGATTAATAAAACGTCTTTCAAGCCCGGAATAATTTGATCCTGCAAAGATACTTAATGTTCAAGGATAATAATTTTATCCTGAAGCAAAAGAGAATAATTATCCCGGACTATCCGAAAAAAATCAGCACATTTCTGTACTGATTTTTTTGGTAAATATTACTTTTTCGGCGGCAGGTCGAAAGCCACGGCCTCGTGCTCAAAGTGATTCCTGTGAGAGCCATCGCAAAAAGGTTTGTTATTTGAAAGTCCGCAACGGCAAAGGGTAATTTGTTCCCTGCCACCAAGATCATAAACGTTTCCGTTCTTATCTACCATTTCGATATCCCCTGCAATGATAAGAGATCCATTGTTGTTCACTGTAATTTTTGTTTTTGACATAATTGGAAAATTTTTAGGGTACTAATCTACTTCTTTTAATATAGAAAAATCGTTTTTATTGTTGCCCTGTTTTGTCAAACTTATAAGATTAAATAGTAATGGGATAATTTTTTTGGCTGCTTTTCTTACGCTATACTAATATTTTTTAAAACCTTAAGTTATACATACCTTAATAGAATATTAAAATTATTATCTTTGAAAGCTGCTTCAGAAAATAAAATTCCCAAAATCGCCGCTACTCCTATGATGTCTCCCCTTGCAAAATCGTTCATTACCAGAAATAATATCAACATATCGGGCCAGGGAATACAACCCTTATTTTTTGTTCATGGTTACGGCTGTGATCAAAATATGTGGCGTTTTATTTCTCCGGCCTTTGAGAAGGATTATAAAATTATACTTATGGACCTTACAGGTTCGGGCAGATCTAATGAATTGCAGTATTCTTACGAAAAATATGATTCTCTCGAGGCA
>CAZXEY010000088.1:0-12745 GCA_964639695.1 uncultured Antarcticibacterium sp.
AACAAATCCATCTAAAGAAGATCTTTTGAAGCTATTAGGAAGAGCAAGAGCTAAAAAAGGAATGTACGAAGGAGATCTGGAAGAAGGAGAACTGGAAATTGGTCAAATTGCAGGCCTTGTTCATGATATTAAGCCCGCAGCACAAATTATAAAAGAAATGATGGAAGAGTTTGAATCAGCAAAAAAGGAAGTTGTTGCTTTTTAAGAAAAATTCTGAAGTTTTTCCAGTTCCTGTTTTACGAACTTCTGCCAACGCTCTTCCCCCTCTATATTTATACTGTGATTAGATTCTTTGTCGAACCGAAGCTGCATCACATTTCTTTCCCTGTCTATCACTTCATAAATAGCATTCAACTTTTCCTTCGGATTTTTTCCTAACTGGGCTACATCAAGTTCAGATAATTTTTTCCTTAGTTTTCTCGCGTGCAATTCAGAAATGTCAAAATGAAGTTGCTCGTGCTTTAGAAGCCGCTCGTTTTTAGAACCTGCAGCGACCCACGAAAGATCGGGATAAAAGTTACTGGAGATCTCATAAGTAATTTCAATGACTCCATTTGTATTTTTTAAGCCCCAACCGTAGGAGATCCCGGTATTGGTATTGGCTTTAAAAGGCGAAGTAGCATCTGGTTGCCCTTTAAAATTATCCCATACAAGAGGTTCCGGTTTCCAGGAAATTTTCTCAAGATCATTTTGGCTATAGCAAGTAAAGCCTACCAACAACATTACTAAAAATCCTAATCTCATAAACTTAGTAGTGAAAAGAAATCTGCTTGTCAATTTCGGGATGCAGGCTTTCTATAACAGGACAGGTTTTAGCTGCATTTTCAAGAATCGTTTTTTCCTTTTCCGAAAAAGTACCCTTCATAAAAACATCCACTTTAATACCCGAAATTCTTCTGGGATTTGCCGACATTTCTTTTACAACCTCAGCGTAAGAATTCTTAATATCTAAATTAAGATCTCTTGCCTTTATTCCCATAATTGTAATCATACAGGAAGCCAAAGCAGTAGCAACAGTATCTGTAGGTGAAAAAGCTTCACCTTTTCCCTGATTATCTAAAGGAGCATCGGTGAAAAACTTTGCTTTGCTTCCAAGGTGCTCACACTCTGTTCTTAAATCTCCTTTGTATACAACTTTTGATGTCATAATCTAATTTGCTACGCTTAAAGTAAGATCTTCATTAATTCGCATTATATAAACCGCATCATTGTAAAAACCTCCGCTTGGTCTAGGCCTATATAAAAATTTATTTTCCACATATTCTGTAAGGATATTTTCCTTAACCGAATTCTCAATTGTTCCCATAGCTCCTAATCGTAATAGAACATCTAAGGTAAGATCATATCCTCTAACGGTGTATTTATTGGGTACAACTCCATATTTAGCTTTATAGGCATCGATGAAACTGTTGCTGTTGCTTTCATCATACTCTCTGTAATCTGAAGGAAAATGCAGGTTTAGTCTTCCCAAATGCTGGTTGGAGAGAACATCACTTTCAAATGAATTGTTTTTATTAGTAGTAAAAAGTTTGATCCTGTTTCCTCTGGAAAGCCTGTTTAAGGCAGAGGTAGCGCTACTTAATAAAGCGACACTCTCAGATTCCAAAACCACCCAATTTTCACGATCTTTTAGAATAAGATTAGCCAACTGCCCTTCGGTAACATTGTTTCCTGAAGGATTTACAGTTCGGGCATTAGGTAAAGCATTTACAAGCTTGCTTTTTATATTTGATGATGCATTATCTGCTATAATGATCACATTTTTACCTGAAGAATTATTGCTGAGGTAGTTGATCATAGCATCCCTTAGCTGGGTTTCACTGTTACTCGCCTGGTAGAGATTAGTATAAGATCTCATCTCCCTATTGGATATAGGTGATATAACAGGCACACCTGCAGCCATTAATCTTGCCGCAGCTTCCTCTGAAGTTTGCTGAAGAAGTGGACCAATTACAGCATCTACATTGCTAAAGTTATTGGAGAGAATAGTTGATGTAACTGTAGAAGGTTCCTGCTGTGTATCATAAACCCTTAAGTTTGTAGAAATCCCTAACTCTTTTGCTTTCTCCACAGCCATAAGAACCCCCGCATGAAAATCTAAAGATACTCTCATTACCCGGTCGTTCAATAATACCTCTCTTGCATTGGAAACTGAATCGCGTTTTACCTGACTTAATTTGAAGGGAAGCATTACCACAATATTCTTCGTAGAAAAATCTTTTAATCTTCTTTCCAGGGCCATCTCTTCTTCTTCCATAGCACCCGGAATATCTACCGTAATATCAATATCCTTCCCATCATTACCTTTGGCAGGAACTTTTAAAACCATACCATATTTCAATCCATCTTTTAAAGCGGGATTTAAGGCAACTAAAGAATCCTGGTCGATCTGAAATCTCCTTGTAAGGCTAAAAAGGGTTTCCTGGGGCTGTACTTCATAAAAAGTAAAATCATCGTTAGTAATTATTACAGGCTCATCCAGCACATCGGTATTCACCTTCAGCATTATACCGGGTCTTAATTCATCTACAGTAGGATTTAAATTCTCAAGTTCTTTTACAGTCATTCCATATTTGCGGGCAATACCATATTTTGTTTCCTTAGGAAGTATGACATGTTCCCTGGTAGTAGTAATTTGAACCGGGGCAGGTTTTTTAGCAACTGCTTTTGGTAAGGGAGCTGAATCTTTGGAAATTATAGGAATATTTACAGTTTCTCCAAACTGTAGTTCCTTGGAATATAAATGTTTATTATAACGTTTAATATCTTCAATATCTACCTGATACCTTTGAGAAAGGCTAAAAAGTGTTTCCTTTTTCTCCACTTTATGCGCTCTAAATTCCACAGGAGAATCTGTCTTTTTAACTTCTACGTCCTCTAAAGGAATAACAATTTTAGAGCCTACCTGTACCCCATTTCTTGCATCGGGATTGTATTTATAAATTGCCTCTTCACTTATATTATATTTTATTGCAATACGGTAAACATTTTCTTCGGGCGCCACAGTGTGGTATTTAAATGACTGGCTGTAGGCCGTCAATACAGAAGCCTGAAAAAATAGTGCAATAAGAAATAAATACTTCATCTTTTTCATTTTAGTCTTTTAACAGAAAAGCATTTTTGCTATTCCCATTCTATGGTTGCCGGTGGTTTGGAACTTATATCATATACCACTCTATTAACGCCTTTTACCCTATTTATTATTGTATTGGAAACTTTTTGAAGGAAATCATAAGGTAAATTAACCCAATCTGCAGTCATACCATCTGTAGATTCTACTGCCCTTAAAGCTACCACTTTTTCGTAGGTTCTCTCATCTCCCATAACACCAACAGAACTAACCGGTAAAAGGATAGCACCAGCTTGCCAAACTTTATCATACAGCATCCATTCCTTTAACCCACTTATAAAGATCGAATCCACTTCCTGTAGGATCCTTACTTTTTCCGCAGTGACATCTCCAAGGATCCTTATAGCTAATCCCGGTCCCGGGAATGGGTGCCTTCCCAAAATATCCTTGGTAATCTCCAGTTCTGCTCCTACTCTTCGAACCTCATCTTTAAAAAGCATCCTCAAGGGTTCCACCACCTTAAGTTTCATAAAGTCGGGTAAGCCTCCAACATTATGATGCGATTTTATGGTTGCTGAAGGTCCACCGTTTACTGAAACAGATTCAATAACATCTGGATAAATAGTTCCCTGGGCAAGATATTTTACATTTTCAATTTGATGCGCCTCATCATCAAAAACTTCAATAAAAGCGTTTCCTATGGCTTTTCTCTTTTCCTCGGGATCGCTTACTCCCTCCAGGGCTTTCAAGAAACGTGCCGAAGCATCTACCCCTTTCACGTTTAGCCCCATATGTTTATACTGGTCAAGAACACTTTCAAATTCACCTTTTCGCAACAATCCGTTGTTAACGAAAATGCAAAATAGATTTTTTCCAATCGCTTTATTCAATAAAACAGCCGCTACAGAAGAATCTACTCCTCCGCTTAGTCCCAGCACCACCTTATCATCTCCAATTTGCTCTTTAAGATCTGCCACTGTCATATCAACAAAGGCTTCAGGAGTCCAGTTGGGTTTTACTCCTGCGATCTTAATTAAAAAATTCTCCAAAAGTTGCTTTCCATCTGTAGAGTGATAAACTTCAGGATGAAATTGAATGGCAAATGTTTGTTCTCCTTCTATTCTGTAGGCAGCATTTAAAACATCTGCTGTACTTGCAATACGTATGCTGTTATCTGGCAGTTCTTTTATAGTATCACTGTGGCTCATCCACACTTGTGAATTTTCCAGGATATTTTCAAATAAAGGTTCATTATCCTTTATCACTGCAAGGTTTGCACGTCCATATTCTCTTATTTCTGAAGCTTCTACCCTACCGCCATTAAAATGAGCTAAATATTGTGCGCCGTAACAAACCGCCAGTAATGGTTTTTTTCCTCTTATTCCCGAAAGATCAGGATGTGGAGCATCTTCTCCTCTCACAGAGAAAGGGCTTCCTGAAAGGATGACTGCTTTATAGGAGGAAAGGTCTTTAGGAACTTTGTTGTAGGGGTGAATTTCGCAGTAGATATTTATCTCTCTAACACGCCTTGCGATTAGTTGCGTGTACTGCGATCCGAAGTCTAAAATTAGTACGTTTTCTTGCATAGGCAAAAGTAAGAATTTGAAGTAAAACTGAAAGTAATGTAGGACTATTTTATACATTTATATAAATTATATCCCCTATGAAATATCTAAGTGCAATAATATTTGCCATAGCCATTGTTCTGGCTGCTTACTTCCTTGGAAATGCCTATGTCGAAAGGGCTCATCCCAAGGGAGTTATTTCTGTAACAGGTTCAGGAACCGAAAATTTCACATCTGATCTAATTGTGTGGGAAGGGCGTTTTAGCCGAATGAATGTGAATCTTAAACAAGCTTTCGAAGATCTTAACAACGATAAGGAAACGGTTAGAAAATATTTGCTTGATAATGGGATCAAAGCTGAAAATTTTGTTTTTAACTCTGTTGAGACTATAGAGCAACAGGAAAATCAATACCAAAATGGAAATTATGTAGGCAGCACTTTTAAAGGCTATGAATTGATACAAACGGTGAAGATCGAATCTAAAGATGTGGAACTTATTGAAAATGTTTCCCGGGAAATCACTGAATTGTTGAATAAAGGGGTTCAGTTTAACTCCACCCCTCCCAGGTATTACTATACAAAAATTGCCGATTTAAAAATAGAAATGATTTCTAAAGCAACTGAAGATGCCAGATTACGTGCAGAAAAAATTGCGGAAAACAGCGGTGGTTCTCTGGGCGATCTCAATAGTGCCAATATGGGGGTTTTCCAGATAACCGGGCAAAACAGCGGCGAAGATTACAGTTGGGGAGGTGCTTTTAATGTGCAGGATAAAAATAAAACAGCCTCCATTACTATGCGGCTTGATTATGAAATAGATTAATTAAAAACTTAGAGTAATTCCTCTAATTAGCTTCAGCTTTTAAACCTGTATTTTTTTTTATTTCACTAAATTTAGGAATCCCTGAATTTTTTCTTCTGAATATTCATTTAACTTTCTGAATCAATGTTGATCGACCTTTTTAATGAATCCTGGAAAGAGCTGGAAGCCGGGGCTAATAGTAAAGGGCATCCCTTTAAAATTTGCAGCCTGGCAACCCTGGAAAATTCCCATTCTATAAGGCAACGAACTGTAATTTTTAGAGGGCTAACGCAGGAGAGAAATTTATTGTTTTACAGCGATATACGCTCTTCAAAAATAAAACAGCTGGAACAATTTCCTTCTGCCAGTGTATTGTTTTATAATGAACAGGCTAAGCTACAGTTATTTGTAAGGGGTATAATTAGGGTTCATATAGATGATGAACTATGGCAGGATCATAAAATGAAGATCGATGGAAGGTCTATAAATGATTACAATACAAAGTTACCACCGGGTAAACCTATTAAAAACCCAATAGATATCAGCAGGACTAAAGATTTGAACTTTACGGTCCTCGAAATGATTCCTCAAAATATGGAGTATCTTAAATTGAGAGCAGAACCTTATAATGTAAGGGCTTCTTTTAAGAAAAATGGAATTGAATGGGAGAAAACTTATCTTGTCCCCTAGCATTTCATCTTCTAATTTCCACAGTTCAGTTAATTAATTTATTTAAACATCAATGGTAATTGCAAATTTGATTCTTCCATATAGAATCTATGAAAATTGCAGTTGCCTTAATTATAACTTTAGCTAGCTTTTATAGCTATTCTCAATCGACAGTTTCGGGTATAGTTGTGGATCAAAAAGGAAATCCTGTTGAAGGAGCCAATATTTTTCTTGATGGAACCTATGACGGGACTACTTCCACAGAAGATGGGACTTTTTCATTTTCAAGCTCAGCTACAGGAAAACAAACACTTGTTATTTCTTTTTTATCATTTCAACAGTATAGAAAAGAAGGATCTCTGCCGGATTTTCAAAATCTGAAGATCATTCTAAAAGAAGACGTAGGTTCTTTAGATGCGGTAGTTATTACTGCAGGAACTTTTGAAGCCGGGGAAAAAGCGACAGTTTCGGTTTTAAAGCCTCTGGATATCGTAACTACAGCTGGTAGTGCCGGAAATATAATTGCAGCACTGCAAACTTTACCAGGTACTCAAAATGTAGGAGAAAGCGGAAGGCTATTTGTACGAGGTGGTGAGGCGGGAGAAACAAAAACCTTTGTCGATGGATTGCGGGTTGCACAGCCTTATACTGCCTCTGTTCAAAATATTCCTGCAAGAGGGAGGTTCTCGCCCTTTTTATTTAGCGGAATTTCATTTTCTACCGGCGGTTACAGTGCAGAATTTGGAGAAGCTCTTTCTTCTGTTCTCTTACTAAACACTGAAGATTTACCGGTACAAACTAAAACTGAAATATCGCTTATGACAGTGGGATTAGGTTTTGGGCATACTTTAAAAAATGAGAAAACTTCTATAAGTTTGAACACCTCTTACATAAATTTAGCTCCTTACCAGGTACTCATTCCACAGAACCTAACCTGGAATAAAGCCTTTGAGTCTATATCGGGAGAAGGTATTTTTCGGAAAGAAGGAAAGTCGGGACTCTGGAAATTATATGCAGCCTATGATGCTACAAAATTTGATCTTAACCAGGAGGATGTTAATTCCCCTGAAGCTGTTCGGGTAGATCTGGAAAACAATAATTTTTATTTAAACACATCCTATAAGGGCATTTTTGGCAACAACTGGCAATTATTCAGCGGCATCAGTTATGGGTACAGTGAAAATAAAGTGGGTCTGGATGATAACCTAATCCGTAGCAAAGAAAATGCATATCATTTAAAAGGAAAATTAAGTAAGCGTGTATCTTCTGCGTTAAAATTAACAGGAGGTTTAGAATTATTTTCCACAAATTTTGATGAAGACTATTTTGATGATCCTCAAGATTACAGCCGTGGATACAATTCCAATATAGCCGCCTTTTTTGCAGAGGCTGGCATAAGGTTTACCAAATATCTGGCTTTAAATATAGGGCTTCGCGGAACCTATAAAGAACTTCTGCAGGAAAAATTGATTTCTCCCAGAGTAGCATTTGCTTATAAACTTTCTGAAACTTCCCAAATCTCGATGGCTTATGGAATCTATAATCAAATGCCAGATAATGATTATCTGAAATTCAGTAATGAAATAGATTCCGAAAGAGCTGCGCATTATATTTTAAACTACCAGTTCAACAAAAACAGGAGATTCTTTAGGGCAGAAGCTTATCTAAAAGAATACTCAAGCTTAATAAAGTATGATACCCGGGAAATAGGGTTTAATTCTGATTTCAAAAATAGCGGAACCGGATACGCCCGTGGACTTGATATTTTTTGGAGGGACAGTAAAAGTATAAGATCCATGGAATACTGGGTTTCCTACTCCTTTATTGATACCGAAAGAAATTATAGGAATTTTCCGGAGCAGGTGACGCCCAATTTCGTGGCAGATCATAACGCATCTATTGTCACAAAATACTTTGTGAATGAGCTTCGATCTCAGGTGGGTTTTAGTTATAACTACAGCACTGGCAGGCCTTTTAATGATCTTAATAAACCTGGATTTATGAAAGGTAAAACAAAAGATTTCAATAATCTTAGCTTTAACTGGGCTTACTTACTGGATGATCAAAAAATCTTATACTTCTCTGTTTCTAATATAGTGGGTTTCAATAATATCTTTGGATATGATTACGCAAAGGATCCTGAACCAAACGGAACCTTTAGAAGAAAAGCTATAGTTCCTACTGCAGATCGGTTTTTCTTTATTGGATTCTTCTGGACCATTAGTTCCGATAAAAAAAGCAATCAGCTGGAGAACCTTTAAATCTTCTTATTTCTCAGTTCATCTTCTTTTTTAAACAGTTCGGTAAAACCAAATTTCAAGTCTCAACATTTGCCTGCATTTTTACTTTATAAACTAAAACACGCCAAATGAAAACTCTAATTTTAGCAATTGCACTATTAATTTCCGGATTAACTTCAGCACAGGGAAATTTTGAAAAAGGAATGAGCCAGGCTCTTCAATTATGGGGAGAGGGCAAAAATAACGATGCTTCTGCCTTATTTGAAAGAATCGCTGCTGCCGAAAAAAGCAGTTGGTTACCCAATTATTACATAGCTTTAATAAATACAACTGAAGCTTTTAGATCAAAAGATGCAAAGGAGGTAGAAAGACTACTTTTAAAATCTCAAACATCCCTGGATAAGGAATTGCTGAAAGATCCTAATAACCCAGAGCTTTTAGTTCTGCAGGCAATGATCCATACTGCCCGAATAAATATGGACCCTATGACGTATGGGTCGAAATTATCGGGGAAAGTAATGCAGCTTTACAACCAGGCAGAAGCTATATCTCCCGAAAATCCTAGAGTAGTTTTGAGCAAGGCCCAATTTGAATTGGGATCGGCAAGGTTTTTTGGTACAGACGTGGCTCCAATTTGTGCACGCATAGAAAGATCTATTGGGCTTTTCGAGAATTTCCCTCCAGAATCTCAATTTCATCCAAATTGGGGAATTTCTCAGGCCAAAGAAGCTCTTAAAAATTGCAAATCTTAACTGCATAAAAAAAGCTCCTTAGTTTCCGAGGAAGCTCGAAAAAAGGTGAAAGACCGGGTTCCCTTCGCTGCAGCTTCTCCTTTCTCTGGACAGGCTTCTCATCCTATTAAAAATCCTCATTAATAACTGCATAAAAAAAGCTCCTTAGTTTCCTAAGGAGCTTGAAAAAGGGTGGAAGACCGGGTTCGAACCGGCGACCTCCTGAACCACAATCAGGCGCTCTAACCAGCTGAGCTACAACCACCATTTATTTGCGGTTGCAAATGTATATTATTTCAGTAATTCCTCAAAGAAAAAACTGAAATTAAATTAGATCAAAAATGGAATCGACTGCCGCATAACGTTCTACAGTAAAGCCTTCAGCGTGATCTGTTCCTATTAATCTTCCCAGGTCCCGTGCACGATAGGTAATACTGTCTAAAAAATTATCTGTAGATATCGGTGTTTTCGGTTCTTCGCTGTTCTTGTCGTAAAACTGAGTTTTGTATGCCTTTACCGCTGCAAGTTTTACATCCATATAACCTGTGATATCCACAACCACATCTGGCTGAATATTTTTCCATTGCACATAATGATAGACATGCTTAGGTCTCCATGGCTGCTGCTCTTCTCCTTCAAAGGTTGTTTCAATTTTCCTTAATCCGCTCAAAAAACAGGCGTCACTCACTAAACCCGCTCCTTTACCGTGGTCAATGTGCCGGTCTTCCACAGCGTTGCAAAGCACGATCTCTGGCTTGTATTTTCTAATGATCTTAATGATCTCCAATTGATGTGCTTCGTCATTGATAAAAAAAGCATCCCGGAATCCCAGATTATGCCGCATGGAAAGGCCTAGAATTTTTGAGGCTTCTTCAGATTCTTCCTTTCGGGTTTCTGCAGTACCCCTGGTTCCCATTTCTCCACGGGTAAGGTCCAGGATACCCACTTTCTTACCTCTTTTGCTATAGTGCCGGAACAACTTAATTCTACATCGTCTGGATGAGCTCCTACTGCAAGTATGTCTAATTTCATGTCGTTAATTTAAGTCTGAATTATTTATGACTTCAATTGTTCTATAGCCTGTTTAATATCTTCAATAATATCTTCGTTTTCCTCAATGCCTACAGATAATCTCAAAAGGCCATCGCTAATCCCCTGCTTTTCTCTTTCCTCGGGAGTTATTAAAGCGTGAGAAGTTAAAGTTGGTGATATAATAGTAGATTCTACTCCGGCAAGGCTCATGCTGGGCTTTATCATTTGTAACTTTTTTTGAAACTGGCTTGCGTTTAAACCTTCCTTAAGTTCAAAAGATACCATTCCTCCAAATCCATGCATTTGAGATTTAGCCAATTCATGATCAGGATGTGATTTAAGGCCAGGGTAATACACCTTCTTTACATCCTCGTGCTTCTCCAGGAATTTAGCGACCTTTTTAGCATTTTTATTCTGAGCTTTTACCCGAAGCCCCATCGTTTTAATACTTCTCTCCAGCAGCCAAACCGTATAATCGCTTAGATTTCCACCAAGATTTTTAGCCATTTGAAAAACTGTTTCTATATGTGCTTCTGTAGAAATAACAACCCCTGCGAGTATATCACTATGACCACCCATGTATTTGGTGGCAGAATGAATTACTACATCGATTCCAAAATCTATCGGATTTTGATTTACCGGAGAAGCGAAAGTATTGTCAATCATACTCACCAGCTTATGTTTCTTTGCAATTTCTGCAATAGCTTTTAAATCTGTAATTGTTAGAAGTGGATTAGAAGGAGTTTCAATATAAATCACTTTTGTGTTCTGCTTAACTTCTGCTTCAAAACTTTCCGGTTGAAAATCTTTCGTGAATGAATATTCAATTCCAAACTTGGAAAATTCTTCAATAATTAGATTACTAGTCCCTCCGTAAAGCGTATTCTGAAAAACCACGTGATCCCCTTTGTGCAAAAAAGCCAGTAAGGCAGTGCTCACTGCTGCCATTCCACTTCCAAAAATTAAAGCAGCTTCACCATTTTCCAGCGCAGCCATTTTTTTTGCAAGGGCCACCTGGTTTGGCGTATTAAAATATCGGGGATATCTCTTTACCTCAACATCTTCAAAAGCATAGGAAGTTGACATATAAAGAGGCGAAACAGCTCCTTTAAAAAGAGTGTCTTCCAGTTCACCCGCATGAGTGCAAATAGTATTTATTCCGTGGTTTTTATTCTTCATAAAGGAGAAAAAATTTAAAATTTATTATTCGGCTCTAAAGTAAAAAGAAAAATCCTAAACCTACTCCTGCTATGTTTTCAATATAAAAGGAATTTTATGGTTTAAACTTCAATTTTAGGCGAATTAAAGAGCCTTTCCTTACTTCTTTTTTATCTTTACTTTATGAAATCACTTTTTACAAATATTAAAGAATTAATCCAGGTAAGGGATAAATCTGTAGAAAAGGTATCGGGGGAAGAGATGAAAAAACTTCCGGGAATTAAGGATGCCTGGCTACTGGTTCAAAATGGAAAAATATCCGATTTCGGGAAAATGGAAGATCTTCCAAAATTTGAAAATATCCAGGCTCATGATCTTGAGGGAAAATCAATCCTCCCCTGCTGGTGTGATTCTCATACTCATCTTGTTTACGCAGGAAACCGGGAACAGGAATTTGTGGATAGGATCAATGGCCTTACCTACGAAGAAATAGCAAATAAAGGCGGCGGAATCTTAAACAGTGCTGCTACTTTACAAAAAACTTCTGAAGAAGACCTTTACGAACAATCTGCTGCCAGGCTAGATGAAGTTATTAGATTAGGTACAGGAGCCATCGAAATTAAATCAGGTTATGGATTAACAAAAGAGGCAGAGCTTAAAATGCTTCGGGTGATAAAGAAACTAAAAAACGAATATGAGCTAACAATTAAATCTACATTTTTAGGAGCACATGCTATTCCGAAGGAATTCAACAAAAACAGTAAAGCTTATATTGATCACGTGATCCAGGAAATTCTTCCTGAAGTAGCTGCTCAAAAACTTGCTGATTATATTGATATCTTTTGTGAGGAAGGATATTTTAGTGTGGAGGATACGGAACGATTGCTTTCTGCTGCCGCAGGTTTTGGGCTCCGGCCTAAGATCCATGTAAATCAGTTTAATGCCATTGGAGGGGTATCATGTGGAGTTAAAAATAAAGCCTTAAGTGTAGACCACCTGGAAATTCTTGAAGAAGAGGATGTGGAAGTTCTAAAAAATTCATACACCATGCCTGTGGCGCTTCCGGGATGTTCCCTGTTTCTGGGAATACCCTATACTCCGGCAAGAAAAATTATCGATTCAGGTTTACCCATAGCACTTGCCACAGATTTTAATCCGGGAAGTGCTCCCAGTGGGAATATGAATCTTGTTGTTTCATTGGCCTGTATAAAAATGAAAATGACACCCGAGGAGGCAATAAATGCAGCAACAATTAATGCTGCCTATGCAATGGGTTTGTCAAAAACCCATGGAAGCATTACTAAAGGAAAGGCTGCCAATTTTATTGTAACCAAAGAAATACCTTCGTACTCCTACCTACCTTACAGTTTTGGCGCTAATCATATTTCTAAAGTCTATATTAATGGAAAACCTGTTAATTAAATGGAAGGATTAAATCTTTATAATTTTAATACTATTGAAAAATATATCTCCCGTC
>CAZXEY010000089.1:0-12644 GCA_964639695.1 uncultured Antarcticibacterium sp.
AAGCCTTAATGTCTTTATTTCTCATTTAAGGAATTATTTGAGTAAAGATCCTTCCTTAAAAATTGAGAACGTACACCGGAAGGGGTTTATTCTGAAAGAGAAAAAAGTATTTAGCTACTTTATTCTAAGTTTTAGTTCATATTGTTTTATTTTATAAAGGAGCACCATCTCTTTTAAAATTTCAACTTGCTTATTATATGAAACTGAAAATTATTTTGCAGATGTTGTGCCAATTACCAGATCTATATTATGCTCCTTAATTCATTTTATTTGATTACAAACTCAATCTTTAAAACTTTTTTTAAAGCTTTTACTGTAATCTAATAAGGACCATTTTCCCGTGTAGCATTTTCCGGTCGATAAAATCGCATAGTTAACCATATTCATTCATAAGTTCATCATTTTTATTTTTCACTTAATTTTCCAAATAAACCTTCCATTATTTTCTGTTGCTCTTGAGTCGGATTCTCCAGTTTTGATATTATTAAAATTTCATCCTGAATCTTTGCATCCAAACCCGCAAATTTTAAATAGTTATCAATCGGAATTTTATTCGTGCCTGAAACGTAAGTTGTGAAAAAGTTAGACTGGTCACTACCACTCAGTTCAGACATCCTATTCTGAAGTTCCTCAAGGGAGTATTCCTCGTTGCTATTCCCATACTTTTTGTATAAGCTCCTCATTAGATCATCCATACTTTTTTCATTATTTGTGGCGTTGCGGATTATCATATCCTGGGCTATTCCTGCCAGCATACCACCTCCGTAAATTAATCCCCAATGTTCATGTTTTTCTTCTCCGTTTGTCATTGATAATGTTCCCAAACCAATGTCATTATTATATCTTACATAAAAGAAGTTCCTCAAAAATTCTAAATAGGATTCCTCAGTCAAAAAATTTGTTTGATGTAATGCTTTTAAAGTATAATAATTGGTTAGGCCTTCCTTAAACCACTCTGCGTTTTCACTGTTTGGTCTAAAAGATTTGCCATTCCACAGGTGGAAGAACTCGTGAGCAAAAATGAATTTTGAAATCGTTTCTGAAAATTGATCGGCATCTTCCTGGATTAAAATACTAATATTATTTCCAATAACTTCACCATCTGTAATGGATGGATGGGAACTAATAACTACCACCATTTTGTTAAAGGGATTATCAGGTGAAGGAATAGGAATTCCTCCAAATAATTGTATATAATAATCTAAAACCCCTTCTGCCAAACTATAAAACATAGCTTCATCAGCAATTATCTCATTACTTCCCAGGGCAAAGAGAAATTCAAAATCCTTTCTTTTTAGAGATAGTTCTTTATGTGTTCCTGCAAATATTATAGCACTTGTCAAATCTTTATAATCCATTACAGAATATGATGAGGCAAGATCCCCTTTATAGGGCCATGGTGTAGTGACTTTCCAATTTGTGGGCAGTTGAAAATTGACAGTAATATTGTCTCGCTGTTCCCCATTCAATATAAATACGGTTTTACCAGTATAAAATATACCCATATCGGTGGTATATGCTACACCATCTATACCTCCATCCCATTCATAATCTTCATGGTCTAAATGGACCTCATAAGTCAAAACAACTCTTATATTAGATGGTGAGTGTATTTTCCATTTACCCTCGGGAATTTCCTGTAATTTAATAGTTTTTCCCTCTTTGTTTGCAGCCTTTAAATTATGAATGAAGGTCGCCCATCCTTTTTTGAGATCGTTTGATCCATAGTCCATATAAAGGGTACTGTCCTTTGGTGTAAATTCAACTTTTACCTTCGCAATTTTTAGATTATCCTTATCAAAATCAATAGAATAAGTTATAGCCTCATCATTTTGATCTTTTTTAGAGGATACAAATAGTAAACTAATAACTATGATTGAAAAGATTTTTTTCATTGTTTATGTTTCTTCAATGACCTGATTTTACGTTATGTGTTACAATTAAAATTTTATAATAAAATTAAATAGCACCTAACGCTTTGTAAAATTATTAGTGCAGGTTAGGTATACTCAATGGTCATATTAAGTTCTTTAAGAGGAAGGGGAGGTGAATAAAAACTATGATTTGGAAGGACTATTTATGATTAAGAGTCCACCCACCCTAAAGACCAATTCCTCTGTACTACTTTCTATTTTTCTTGAATATAGCCACCAAAAATAATATTAACTGCGGTTACTAATAAAAGAGTATTCTCATAATAGATTAATAGGTTGTTAACTTAAAGCAAGTATAGGAGTATCATTGGGTAATGAATTGTAAAATTGCGTCAACCTGTATTAGTTAAAATATTATATGCCATAGCCTAAGTTCAAAATTGGTTGTGGATTAATCTATTTGATTTCTGAAATCTTATAACCATAGGCTTGATCATTAAATTTGTATTCAGGTAGCAAGTCCGACTTATTTTTTGGAAAAGGTTGGGATCATGACGAATTATAAAATTTAACCGGGCCTCCCCAATTTAATGGGTATTTGGGGCATGCCCTCTTTAAGCTGAGAGGAAACGTTATAGCCAAACTTTGGGCAAAGGAATATTAAGTGACCTAAACAAACTTGGTCATAATTAGTTTTCTCATTAAATATTCGTAAAATAATTCAAGTGTGGAATTTATTCAAATAATAAAAACGTTTAGCTAGTAAATGGTGAAGATTTTAACGTGAGCAGTGTTAGCTCCTTTATGACTGGAGAAGTTAAGATTTTTTAATTTTCATTTTTAATAATCGAAATATAGCGTCCTGTTGATTTTGGCGAATTTTTAGAAATATGTTTAGAAATATATTTTAATTAGTTTGGTTCATTTTTTAATTACCACTGCTTAAAGACAATATTGTTACCCCCCAAACGATAACACAGGAAACAAAAATGCCTATAGTGTTAGCCATAAAGGCTTTCCTTTTTCCTAATCCAAGTATAAAAGAAGCTATAGTTCCCGCATAAACTCCAGTTCCTGGAATTGGAACCATTACAAAAATGAGAAGACCCCAAAAACCATACTTTTGAACATTTTTACCTGCTCCCGTTTTTGCCCTTCTGGCAACAAAAATTGCTGATTTCTTATAGAATCTCCACCTTAAAAAATGCCGGTTTATATACTTTAAGAAAAGGTGCATTACAGGAAAAACCATCACATTGGCCAAAAAACAAACTAAAAAAGATAAGTAAATATTGACTCCGTTAAAAATTGCATAAGGAATTCCCACTTTTGCCTCTCCAAAAGGAGAAATACTCCACAATGCTGCTATTATAATTTCATTAATCATAAAAAATCTTCCCCTGTAAATAACATTCTACGCTCATACCTACACTAATAGTTTCATTATTGCTTAAAAAAGTCATCATTGTAATATTATAAAACCTGATGCCCATGTTTTATAATGACCGCCTCAAAGGTTTCCACAATAAATCTTATAAAACAAATGGTTTAGTATTATTTTAAATAAGTGTAAAAGTAAATGAAGATATTAATTAAATTTGGCGGCTCAAGAAACTCTTTTGTCTAACCAATAAAAGAAATTCCGGTCAATTTTAATAAAAAAGTATAACGGGAATAACCTTCAGAATTAAAATTTTACAAATATTGATTTTCGAAAAATGATAATGTTTGTATGGCAAATCATTACTTTCAATTATTACTTCTAATCCTATGGAAAATATGTTTAAAAAATGACAGGTAAAATTGCAAATAGCAGTAAGTGTAGAAAGCCATATAAAGTTACTAAGCAAGAGGTAGAAATGAAACAAATGAGCATATTTCTTTAATAATGATAACCTATATTCTTCAGAAGACTCTTTCCCCTTTTAACAGATTTCTGCACTATGAACATTCCGGAGGGTTAGTACTGCTTATTTCGGTTATTCTTGCTTTATTACTTGCCAATTCATCCCTGAGCGAAGGTTTTCATCATTTATGGGAAACAAAACTGGGTGTTTCTTTTAATGGAGAGGATTACCTAAATTATAGCCTTCATCAGTGGATAAACGATGGGCTGATGGCAATGTTTTTTTTCGTTGTAGGATTGGAACTAAAACGAGAAATTCTTATAGGGGAGCTTTCTTCAATTAAAAAAGCAATTTTACCAATAGGAGCTGCAATTGGCGGCATGATTGTTCCTGCTTTAATCTACACATTTTTTAATATAAATCTTCCCTCAGAAGGCGGGTGGGGGATTCCTATGGCTACAGATATTGTTTTCTCTTTGGCGTTTCTAGGTTTAGTAGGTAGGAAGGTTCCCTTCTCCGCAAAAATTTTCTTGGTTGCTTTAGCAACAGTAGATGACATTGGAGCTGTATTAGTCATTGCCTTATTTTATAGTTCCCAATTGTCAATTTTAAATTTAGCAATTGGTTTTGTTCTATTGACTGTATTACTAATTGCCAATTTATTAGGAGTAAGAAATTTAATTTTTTATGCAATTGTTGGTATAGGAGGGGTTTGGTTAGCTTTCTTATTGTCTGGTGTTCACGCTACTATTGCAGGTGTTCTTGTGGCGTTTACAATTCCTGCCAAAACGAAGTTGGATGAAACCGTGTTTTCTGAAACTATTAATAAGTTGATAGCACGATTTAAGACTGAAATACCAAAAGAAGGGCCTTTAGTAACTCCTGAACAAAATCAAATAATTGAAGAAATAAGAATGTCTAGTGCTGATGCCCAGTCACCACTACAAAAACTGGAATATAAACTGCATCCATGGGTAACGTTCGTGATAATCCCTCTTTTTGCGCTTTCTAACGCGGGAGTAATTGTGAATACTGATTTTTTTAATGATTTAGATAATCCTGTAACAGTGGGAGTGATTGCAGGATTAGTAGTGGGAAAATTTATAGGAGTATCTATTTTTATATTTTCTATGGTTAAATTGAAGTTGGCAAAATTACCTGTACATACCACCTGGACACACATGATAGGAATAGCTATGTTAGCGGGTGTTGGGTTTACGATGTCACTCTTTATAACTGATTTAGCCTTTGATAATTCGGAAATGATAAGTCAGGCTAAATACGGCATTTTATTAGCTTCGTTAGTTTCAGGTATTAGCGGTGTTATAATATTAAAAAGAATGTAGTGTTATAAGAATTGGTTTGAAATTAAGTAAAGACAGAGGAAAAATAGTAAATTAAGTGAAGTTGAAGAGAATAAAATGCCTTGGTATATAGGAAAAAATTAAAATTAATTAGGTATTTTTATTAAAGGTTAGAAGAATTGCAATTATTGTTAGTTGAATAAGTAGAAGGGTATCATTTTGTGATACCCTTTTTTATGATATTAATTCACTAAATAGTGAAGGCCGGAAAAAGAGGTTAAGAAGTTAAAGAAGATGATTTAATAGATAGTTAATTTCAAAATAGTTACTTATCTAAAAAAGTATTAGTAGATAATTTCTATTGGATTGAATTTCAGACTTTTTTATTTTTTCTCAGGAATAGATTTATATAACCCCTTTTCTTAAGAATAAAAAATATTAGCATTAACAGCAGAGTAGCTAAAGAACTCCATAGTAGGTTAGTTTTGAGTTCATCAGTAGTTTCACCAAAAATGGCAATAAACAGAATTAACGGTGCTATTCCTGCAATGCTGGCAAAAATAAAGCTCCAGTAATTCATTTTTAATATTCCGCTTATCAAACTCACAGCATCATTAGAAAGAAAAGGATTTATCCGGGTAATAAAAATAGCCCAGATCCCATAGCTGTTCAAAAAATTCCTCCCGGTATTTACTGACTTTATTCCTATTAATTTTTCAGCCATTGAAGGTCCTATAAATCGCCCTATTCCATACCCCACAGAAGAAGCGGCAATAAAGGCAATTAAGGCTATAAAGCCTCCGTAAACAGGGCCATAGGCCAGAATGCATACAACCAGTAATGCCAGTGTAGGTATAAAAATCAGGAACATTTGACAAATCATTGCCAAAATAAGAATTACAGGTCCAAACCAACTAAAGTTTTCAACCCAGCTCTTTATTTTCTTCTCATCATCGCTAGCCAGTACAAACCAGGCTTCTATAAAAAATGCCTTTACGCCAGGAAAATAAAAGTAAAGAAAAGCAAGAATAAAAATTAAACTTATAGAGGATAACAAAGGTAGTTTTCCCTCGCCTATTTTTGCCTTTGAAGTTGGCAAAGCGATAGCTATTTTGCTATTCATAAAATTTGGTTTATTTGTTCACCTGGCGTTTTTCTGGACTTTCTTCTATCCATTAGGATGTAAATTATAAAGATCAATATACTCAGGAGGGAACTTCCTATCAAACCGGTTTTAAGACCATCTATACTTTCACCTAAAAACGCGATTAGAAGGATAAGTGGTGCAATACCTGCAAGATTTGCAGCTATGAATTTCCAGTAATCCATTTTTAATATACCACTTAGTAAACTTATTGCATCGTTGTAAAGAAAAGGACTAAGCCGGGTTATAAAAATTGACCAAAATCCATATTTACTTATGAAATAAAAACCTTTCTCCCTTAATTTTTGCCCTATTAATCTTCCTATCACTACCGGTCCCAAATACCATCCTAAAAAATAGCCTATTGAAGAAGCAGTGAAAATTCCGGCAAAAGAAATGATACTACCATATAATGGCCCATAAGCAATTACAGAAACAATGATAAGGGCTATACTCGGCATTAAAACAAGGAACATTTGTGCTACCATTGCAATTATTAATACCAATGGCCCCAGCCAATTAAAACCTTCTACCCAAAGAGCAATTCTCTGTTTATTTCCACTAAAGATTACCTCCCATGCTTCATCAATAAAAATTTTAAAGCCGGTATGCGTAAAATATAGCAGTCCCAGCAGAAAAATTATGATCCCTGTAAAGTACCAGGAAACCCGGCTACGGGAATTATCTTCTTGTGGAGATGAAGCCATGTCCTTTTCTACATTAAAGTCTCTCCACCTTTTTTCCATCTTTAGTTTTTATTTGCTGTTATACCTCCCGATCTTTTAAAACAGAATTCTCTAAAGTTTCCTCTTTTGGAGAAATCAGTACAGATAAAAGTATACCTGTTAAAAGTGAAATTGCTATAACACTTAGAGAAAGCCATTCAGGAAACTTAATATGATGAGCCAATATCATTTTTATTCCCACGAAGGTTAAGATTGCCACCAGGCTATAATTAATAAACCTGAATTTATCAAGCATTTGGGAAATTAGAAAATACATAGACCTCAATCCCAAAATTGCCAGAATATTTGATGTAAAGACGATAAATGGGTCTGCAGTAATTGCAAGTATTGCGGGTATGCTATCTAAAGCGAAAAGTATGTCTGTTAATTCGATCATTAACAGCGCCATAAATAGGGGTGTAGCTATACGCTTTCCCATTCTTTGAATGAAGAATTTATCTCCTTGAAAAAAAGCAGTAAAAGGAAGAATTTTTCTCGTCTTTCTGAAGATAAAAGAATTTTTAGGATTAAATTCCGTATCGCCAGATTTAAGCATTTTATAAGCTGTATAGATTAAAAACACTCCAAAGACATATACTATCCAATCAAATTTATTGATAAGAGCTACCCCAAAAATTATCATTAGTGCACGGAAAACAATGGCCCCTAAAATACCCCAGAAAAGGACACGGTGCTGGTAGAGTTTAGGTACGTTAAAGGAGTTAAATATAACGGCAATTACAAATACGTTATCAATACTTAATGATAACTCAATAAGATATCCGGTGATGTATTTTAAAACAGCACTTTCGGGTGTCAGGCCGGTGGGATTTTCTAAAATATTATTGTTGAATAACCACCAAATAACTCCCGAGAAGGCTAAGGCAATGCTCACCCAAACAGAAGTCCAGATAGCAGCTTCTTTAGTTTTAATTACGTGAGCTTCCTTATTGAAAACACCCAGGTCTAAGGCAAGAAAAATTAATATTACTGCAGTAAATAAAATCCATACAATCATTAGTGGAAACTTTTGGAATTAAAATTTAAATAAATTGTTTTATTGAGATTTAATTAATCTCTGGAGTGGGAGAAAATTTTTTCTAATTCTCAATCAGATAAAATTTCAGGATCCACTTAAGGTTATTCTTTGTTGTGTTGTTTTTTTAAAACTTTCCAAAAGCAGTAGATCATTACTGCGGAGACAGAGCTTTGTACAACCACCATTATAATTAAGGGTTCAGGATTCATAGTGTAAATTTTTCTTTCTTTTTTGATGCGCTATAAAAACTAAAATTGTTATTCCTGCGAACAGAAGTAGGAGGATGATCCTTGCCAAATTAGCAAAAAAGATCTTTTTATTAATTAATTCCGTTTGTTGGATATTAGTAGCCAGTTCTAGTTGTTCTTTAAGACCAGAGTTGTTTATCTGCAGGATTAGAGAACTGTTATCTAAATTCCATCCTCCACCTGAAGTTAGCTGTTGAAAAGCATTAATCCAGTTGTTGCCTTCGGGAGTAGCTAATGCCCCCAAAAAAACGAAGGTTAGGAGCACAGGTGTTATATATTTTATAATATATTTAAAAATGACTGGTATAGAAATATCTGCACCTTCTTTTATTTCCTGCCATCCTAAATTTATTCCGAAGATCCAGGCGAAAAGAATAGTTTCTGCAAGAGCAAATATTACCAATGAAACTGTTCCCGCCCAATAATCATATTGATCAAAAAATCCATACTGATAAAAAAGAACACAGGGAAGACCCAGGCAGAGTGTAAGAAAACCAAAGGATAAAGCACCTTTTATTTTACCCCAGCCAAACTCATCTCTCATAAATCCCATCCATGGTGTGCCCATTGCAAGAGAAGAGGTAATTCCGGCAAAAAACAATAATCCGAACCAAAAGACTCCGGCTAAAGCGGAGAGAACTGCACCCCATTGGTTAAATAGAAATGGCATTGACTGAAAGGCCATTCCAAATCCTATATTTTCTTTTACCCAATCTAAACCAAAATAACCTGCAGCAATTGGAACTACAATTAAACTTCCCAGCACCACTTCTACAAATTCATTAGTAAAACCCGCTGATGTTGCATTTAAGGCTATATCGTCTTTACTATCTATGTAAGCTGCGTAACAATGTATTGTTCCCATTCCTACTGAAAGGGTAAAAAATATCTGGCCTGCAGCAGCCAACCAAATTCCCGGTTTAAATAAAGAGTCGTATTCTGGCGTCCAAAAATAATTTAATCCATCCCAGGCGTTTGCCAGGGGAAATTCATCAGATGATGCAGAAGTTCCAAGGGTAATTCCGCGGACAGCAAGAAAGATTCCGAAGAGAATTAGCAACGGCATTCCAATTTTAGCTGCCTTTTCTATTCCTGAAAGCCCCTTGCTAAGTATGAAGGTGTTTATAAGGATACAAATAATAAAGAAAATAACGGCTTCATTAGGTATTCCTAAAAAGGAAGTAGACATTCCTACATAATTATTAAAAAAATTAGCAACCTCTGTTTGAGAGAGGCCTGTAAATGTCCCTTTAATACTATGATAAGCATAAGAAAGCGTCCAGGATTCAATGTAACAATAATAAGCCGCTACTGCAATGTTGGTAAAAATTCCAAAAACCCCTATATATTTCCAAAGCGAACCCCTTCCCATGGAGCCAAGTATGAATGGTGTGGAATGATGACCTTTGCGGCCACCAAACCGGCCCATGGACCATTCAATCCATAGTAAAGGAATTCCCAGAAGTAAGAAACAAACCAGGTATGGGATGATAAAGGTACCTCCACCATTTTGGACCGCCTGGACAGGAAACCTCAGGAAATTCCCTAAGCCCACTGAATTTCCCGCCATTGCTAAAATAAGCCCCAAACGGCTTCCCCATTCTTCTTTTTTAATGCTCATTAAGTTTAAGTATAATAAGTAGGACTTAAATTTTTCTTTCTGATAATTATCGGTTAAATAACAACCGTTTCTTTACTACTTGTTATGGGAGTGGAATTAACAGTTGCTGATTCCGGTTGTAAAGGTTCCACCGTGTCAGGTTCATTAATAGTGGAGGCAATCATCATAGAGACTGCAGCATCCCCTGTAACATTTACAGTTGTTCTGCACATATCCAGTGGCCTGTCTACAGCAAATATTAATGCCAGGCCGGCTTCAGGGATTCCTGCCTGGGCAAGAACAATGACCAACATCACCATACCTGCTCCCGGTACTGCGGCAGAACCTATTGATGCCAGAGTTGCAGTTACAATTATTCCTAATTGAGCAGCAAGTGAAAGTTCCATTCCAAAAGCCTGAGCAATAAATATAGCGGCTACTGCCTGGTATAAGCTGGTGCCGTCCATATTAATGGTGGCTCCAATTGGAAGAACAAAGCTTGAAACTTTTTTAGGTACTATTAGATAGTTCTCTACACGTTCCATTGTCAAGGGTAGGGTAGCTGCACTGGAACTGGTAGAAAATGCCAGCAGTTGTGCGGGGGCCATTCCTTTGAAAAAGAAAGCCGGCGATTTACCTGTTGAGAAGTACACGATCAAAGCGTAAACTCCCATCATACAAATAAGACCCAGGATCACGGTAAGGGCATAAAGAGAAAGAGCAGAAAATAAATCGGTTCCAGGTGATTCTACCACTAAGGCTGCTAAAAGAGCAAAAACACCATATGGAGCGGTTAACATAATGAGGTCTATCAATTTTAAAATAACTTCATTAAAGCCGTCAAAGAAATCTTTTACCGGCTTTGCCTTTTCCTGAGGTATCAGGATCAAACCTATTCCAAAAAGAATAGCAAAAAAGATTACCTGCAGCATGTTCATATTATCACTGGCAGCTGCAAAAAGATTAGAAGGAACAATATCTTCCAGAGCCTGCAATGGCCCAACATTTTGCTGGCTTTGTGCCAGATCAACTTTGGAACTGGCATCCTCTTTATAACTATTTAAGAGTTTGGAGCGCGTTTCTTCTGATAAAGCCAAACCGGGTTTAACAATATTTACCAGGATCAGACCAATGGAAACAGCTATAACGGTTGTGCTTATAAAAGTGAAAATAGTACGTGTTCCCATTTTTGAAAGACTTGATAAATCTTTAAGATCAGAAACTCCTTTTATAAGAGATGCTAATATTAATGGAACAGCAATCATTTTTAAGGAATTTATAAAGATGGTCCCAAAAGGTTTGATCCAGTCACGAATAAGTTCCGGTCCCCATTCAAACATTGAAAGAACAAGGGCAAATAAAACCCCGGCCAACATTCCTAAAATAATTTGCCAGTGTAGAGCAAGAGAAAATTTTTTCACGTTGTTAATTTTTAAAATAGATTAAGGCTATTCTGTGAAGAAAGGGTTGTGGCGTGAGATATCCTGTGACTAAATTGTTATACTATACAGAAATGAGACATTGCTGTATTGCGATAATTCTTTATTCTGAAAATGTATTAAAAGAGACTAAAAAAAAAGAAAAGTGACCCTTTCAATAACTGATATGTCTACGCCTATTTCCCTGATTAAGCCACCATAGATCGGTTAAAGGAAGGAGTAAGATTTTTATTAATGATCTGTTTCCAATCCTCTGCATGTTTTACTTCATACTCCTGATCAATAGTGTTCTCAGAATCGAAAAGATTAATTGAGAATTTTTTAACTCCCTGAGCATTGAAAAGTTCCAAAATTATTTTTTGAAGAACCTGCTCTTTTTCACCATTAATCTTGATCAAATCTGATTCCTGAGTAAAGTCACAACGTGTTATTGAATTTAAATCTATAAGATCAACAAAACATTCATGGTTTCTTTTTTGAACAAAGAGAAGTTTTTGTTGATGGATATCAATTCCAATGGAATTTTGATTCCACCTGTCCTTTAAAGTGATATTCAATCCAAATTTTTTTGCTTCCGTTTTGAACTGTTTATCAACCTTTCTATATTCAGATTGTCCCAAATATATTAAAAGGAAAAGAGGTATAAAGATTATGCTAACTACCGCTAAATTAACGGCTATGATTTCTAAATTCATTTTTATATTGTTTAAATTTTTTAAAGTAATTAAGCTGCTCCAAAAAGGAGAATAAGATAATCCCGGTAAAGGATTAATAACTGTTACTGCAAAAATTTAAAGAAAAGAATGAAAGGGAAAGATGATCTTGGTAATATCTAATCCAGGGGTAATTAAACAGGAGGAATTGATATAATTTTCTGCAATTCTTTGGGAGTGGTCACTATAGAATTGAAAATTTCTGTTTAGTGATTCAAAAGGAATTATGCTTAATTTTAATTGAGCAGAGAGGTTGCTGTCATAGACTTGTTGAAAGTCAACATCAAGATTGTGAGAAATCTTTTCATCGGTTATTATATTTTCAACAGGATATTCAAGCGGAGTAAATGAAAAACAGTGACCGCTAATTAGCAGTAGTAAAGCACTTAGTACTTTTGTGATTTTCATTTATTGAGAATAATTATTCAGCAAATGTATAGCAAAAGAATGTTAAAAAAACAAACCCTAAATACATTTTTAAAAAATATGTATTTGGCAGGAAAGGTTGAATTTAAAAACAAAATTATTATAACCATTGAAATTTTTAATACAGCCAGATATTCACAAAGATGAATCAACCCAGAAAGCCCAATGCTGCAAATGCAGCTATGGCTTTCCGTCCCTATCCGTCAAGGCCTTTCAAAAAAAAAATCGGGTCAGGTGAAAAAACCTGACGGAAATTTTAAATTTTAATCCATTGCGGAAATTCCG
>CAZXEY010000090.1:0-12456 GCA_964639695.1 uncultured Antarcticibacterium sp.
TAAGAATAGGATTAAATTTCTTCAGCTCCATTCTATCTGGCGTGTTCTTTTTATTTTTTGTTGTAATGTATCTTGAAGTACCTGGTTTACCAGATTCTTTATGCTCGGTGCATTCTAAGATTACCTGAATTCTGTTACCTTTCTTTGCCATATAACTTTGTCTTAATGCTTAAGGATTACTTGTTCAAGAATCCCTTTTCTCTTGCTTCTTTAATTACTGCAGAGATTCCTTTTTTATTGATGTTTTTTAATGCAGAAGTAGAAACTTTTAAAGTAACCCATCTGTCCTCTTCAGGAATGTAAAAACGCTTTTTTAACAGGTTGATGTTAAATTTACGCTTTGTTTTATTCATAGCGTGAGAAACATTGTTCCCTACCATTGCTTTTTTACCCGTAAGCTCACAAACTCTTGACATGCTGTATCCTTTATTTTGTTATTTCAAAACAGGCTGCAAATTAACGATTTTTTTACGTAACAGCCAACATAAATAAAAAAATATTTATAGGTTTTTTTACTACTTTTTGTTCCTTACCTCCTAACCTCAGGCAGCTTAACTTTTTTGCTTTAAAAATCTATTTCTTAATTAACTCCCTAAGAATAATTTCAAAAGCCTTATTAACTGTCTTCTTCACTACCTGTTCCCTACTGTTTCCAAATACATATTTTTTAGAAAATACACCGTTGGGTGTAGCAAACCCAATAAAAACTGTGCCTACCTCAGCATCGCTCTCTCCTTTTTTGGGACCTGCATTTCCTGTAGTAGATACCCCATAATCGGCATCAAACAGCTGCCTCGCATTTTCGGCCATACTTTCAGCTACTTCAGCACTTACCACGCTATGTTTTTGGATTATATCCTCGGGCACTTTAAGAATTTCCTTCTTGGTATGAGTCGCATAAGAAACAATTCCTCCTTTAAAACAACCGGAAGCCCCGGGATTGGTAGTAAATTGTGCAGCCAGATGACCACCCGTACAACTCTCTGCAGCAGCAAGAAATTTATTCTTTGACGTAAGCAGTTTACTTATAGTAACGGTAATATCATCATCCTCATCTATAGTTTCACTTAAAATATCTTCTATTAAAGGATATAATTTACTCATTTGCTCCTCTAAAGCAGTCATTAATTTTGCTTCATCATCTCCTTTTCCCGATATTCTTAGCCTTACACTACCCAGATCTGGCAAATAAGCAAGTTTCAAAAACCCGGGAAGATTGTCCTCCCATTCCTCAATTCTCTGGGCAATGGCACTTTCTCCCAAACCATAAGTTCGTATAGTCTTATGGTATATAAATGGCCGCTTAAATTCCTCTTTTAACTTCGGAATGATTTCCTTTTCCATCAACATCTTCATTTCAAAAGGCACTCCCGGAATAGCAATAATAACAGTTTTATCTTTTTTAAACCAAAGTCCCGGGGCAGTTCCATATTTATTATTCATGATTGTAGCCCTGGAGGGAACCATTGCCTGCTCCCTGTTAAGATCTGAAATGGGAGTATTTTGAATTTTTTTGAAAAGGTCCTCAATATGATTCAGCACCACCTGATTTAATACAAGAGTATCATCAAAAAATTCACAAAGGGTATATTTGGTAACATCATCTTTGGTTGGCCCAAGGCCACCAGTAATTATAACCACATCTGCACGGGTGGAAACATCTTTAAGCGTAGAAAGAATATGTGCTTTATCATCCTGAATGCTCAGGATTTGATGAACCGCAATTCCAATTTTGTTTAATTCCTGGGCAATGTGGGCAGAATTTGTATCTACAATTTGACCGATAAGTATCTCATCCCCAATTGTAATAATTTCAGCATTCATTTATAGATCAAAATCTTCTTTTAATTGGTCTTTGGCAAGGTTCACTTTGGTTGCTATGGTTTCTCCGGAAGCCTTCGCAGCACTTTCGGAAGCTGTATTACCCTTAGACCAGGCTTCTATGGTCAAAATATGATCCATTAGGTTTAAACCGAATAATTGCAAATTCGGTTTCATTTTATGAGCATATTGATATGCTAAAGAAGCATTGCTATTCTCAATGGCTTCCATCATGGAATCTACATCGGGCGGAATTTCCTCAAGAAAAGTTTGAACGATGATTTTCACAAAATCATCATCCCCTCCCGCCATCTCGTGTACATCTGCTAAATCGTAATATTTGCTCATTATTTATTTTACTTGAATTGAAAAAATTTCACGGTCTTCTATATAACCGGTTAACTGGTCATTAATTTCCACCTTACCCACACCTTCCGGAGTTCCTGTAAAAATAATATCTCCAATTTTTAAAGTGAAATATTGAGAAACATATGCAATTATTTCATCAATTTTCCACAACATTTCTGCAGTGGTTCCCTTTTGAACCGTTTTCTCATTCCTAACCAGGCTAAAGTTAATATTATTTAGATCGGAAAAAGATTTTTTATCGATCCAATTTTCACCAATTACTGCAGCACCATCAAATCCTTTTGCCTTTTCCCAGGGAAGTCCTTTATTTTTTAATTTCTCCTGAAGGTCTCTTGCAGTAAAATCAATTCCAAGCCCAATTTCATCATAATACTTATGTGCAAACTTCTCCTGAATATGTTTTCCCACCCGGTTTATTCTTACCAAAACCTCTGCTTCATAATGAATATCATCAGAAAATTCAGGTATAACAAAGGGATGCTTTTTTAGAAGAACTGCGGTATCGGGTTTTAAGAATATTATAGGCTCTGTAGGTCTTTCATTCTTTAATTCTGAAATATGAGAAGCGTAATTTCTTCCAATACATATTATTTTCATTGCTCCTTATATTAATTATTTCAATTTGGTGTTTAGCTTTCTAAGTTTTATTGCTGTGAGGATCTTCTTAGTGTAAAGAGGAAAATCGGCATTTTGCAGCCAACCGAAGTATCCTGGTTCCTCATCAAATACTTTTTCAACACATTTCCCTTTATACTTTCCGAAATTAAATATTTCTATTCCGTTTTTGTCAAAAGCGACTAAGCCGGCAAAATCTGCACACTTCTTCCTGGCACTAAATTTTGCCAGGGAAGCTATATTATTTTCAAGTTCCTCGTACTTTTCCAATTGAGATTTAAGAACTTCATAGGTTGCCACGGTATCGGCTTCAGCAGAATGAGCGCCTTCTAAATTTTTTCCGCAGTAAAACTGATAAGCGGCGGAAAGGGTTCGCTGCTCCATCTTGTGGAAGATAGTTTGCACATCTACCGAAAGGGTATTCTTCATCTCAAAATCTATCCCTGCCCGCAACAATTCTTCTGCAAGTAAGGGTATATCAAAACGGTTTGAATTATAGCCTCCAAGATCACAACCTTTTATTAGATCGTGAACTTGTGGAGCGAGTTCCTTAAAAGTAGGTTCATTTGCCACCTTTTCATTAGAAATCCCGTGAATGGCTTCCACCTCTGCCGGTATTTTCATTTCAGGATTTACCAGCCATCTTCTACTTTCCCGGTTCCCATTGGGATAAACTTTAAGAATAGCTATTTCTACAATGCGATCCTTTGCAATATTAGTACCTGTCGTTTCAAGATCAAAAAAACAAATAGGTCTTGTGAGGTTTAACTCCATTATTAATGCTTACTTTTTGTAAATATAGTATTATTCAAAATTTTCTCCTTCTCTGGAATGTTATTAATTGTAAGCTGAAGCGGGTAAAATAAAAAAACCGGTGTCACCACAACACCGGTTCCTTTAATATGTATTTATTTTCTTAAACTTCCCTGTTCTTATCGAAGGATTCCAGATACTGCGCTACACGCTGAACGAACTGGCCTCCCAAAGCACCGTTTACAACCCGATGGTCATAACTGTGCGAAAGGAACATTTTGTGCCTAATCCCAATAAAGTCACCTTCCGGGGTTTCTATTACTGCAGGTACTTTTCTTATTGCACCTAAAGCAAGAATTGCAACCTGCGGCTGGTTTATAATAGGAGTTCCCATGATACTTCCAAAGGTACCCACGTTGGTCACCGTATAAGTACCCCCCTGGATATCATCTGGTTTTAATTTATTCATCCTCGCCCGGTTTGCCAGATCATTAACTTCTTTTGCAAGACCCACAAGATTTAACCTGTCGGCATTTTTAATTACCGGAACAATTAAATTACCATCAGGAAGAGCGGCTGCCATACCCAGGTTGATATTTTTTCTCTTGATGATCTTATCCCCGTCTACAGAAATATTGATCATCGGGAAATCCTTAATCGCTTTTGCAACGGCTTCCATAAAGATTGGGGTAAAGGTTAACTTTTCTCCCTCTCTCTTTTCAAAAGCAGTCTTATGTTTATTTCTCCAGTTCCAGATGTTGGTTACATCTACTTCTATAAAAGACTGTACGTGAGCTGATGTTTGAGTACTTTCCACCATATGGTGAGCGATCATTTTACCCATCCTGCTCATCTCAATGATCTCGTCCTCTCCATTTACACTAACGGGGACTGGTTGTTTTTTAACAGCCGGTTCAAGATTTTTAGTGTCAATCTTTTCTCCCTTTGTTGCTGAAGCTTGTTGTTTAGGCTGTGTTGAACGATTATCTATATATTCGAGAATATCGTTTTTGGTAACTCTGCCTTCTTTTCCACTTCCTTCTAACTTCTCCAATTCTTCTAAAGAAATTCCTTCTTTTTTGGCAATGTTTTTTACCAGCGGAGAATAGAACCGGTTAGAATCTGAATAATTTTCCTGAGAGGTTGTTTCTGCCTTCGCTGTATTTACAAATTGCTCTACTTCTGCTACCAGGGCACCCGCCGGGGCAGAATCTTCAGTAGCATAACTACTTCCGGCTTCATCTGTTTCTATAATAGCAATAGTTTGCCCCACCTGCACTACATCATCGGCCTGGAACAGCTTTTCCAAAAGTTTTCCGTTTACTTCGCTGGGAACTTCGCTATCCACTTTATCTGTTGCTATTTCAAGAACAGCTTCATCGGCTTCAATCGTATCTCCAACTTCTTTAAGCCAGTTAGTTATTGTTGCTTCCGCAACGCTTTCACCCATTTTGGGCAACTTAAGTTCAAACTTTGCCATATTCTTATTTCAACAGTAAATTTTATTATTCCATTTGCGAAATTACTTAATTTCAAGCTTAAGTAATATTAAAAATTCAATAAAATTGAAACTGAACTATCAAACAAGTACTGTTTCAAAAGCTTTTATTTAAAACTACAACATCCAAGGCTTTAAAAAAACTGATTGTTGCTTCAATATTTATCCCTTTAAGGAATTTTCAAAAGGCACACGATTCACGATGCTTCTTCCCAACGTAACCTCATCGGCATACTCAAGTTCATCTCCTACAGAAATTCCCCTTGCTATAGTCGAGGTTTTAACATTTATCCCTTCCAGATTTTTAAAAATATAAAAGTTAGTGGTATCGCCTTCTAAAGTGCTGCTCAAAGCAAATATCAATTCTTCTACTTCTCCTTCTTTTACCTTTTCTATTAAAGAGCGTATAGTTAACTGGGAAGGGCCAATTCCATCCATCGGGCTTATCTTGCCACCCAAAACATGATAAAGGCCGCGGTATTGGGAAGTGTTTTCTATGGCCATCACATCCCGAATATCCTCAACCACACAAATTATTTCCCTTATCCTTTTGGGATTGGCACAAATCTCACATATTTCAGTATCGCTTATATTATGGCAATTCTTACAATGTTTAATGTTGCTACGAAGATTGGTTAAAGCTTTGGAAAGTTGCTCTGTCTGGTTCTCAGGTTGTTTTAAGAGGTGCAGCACTAATCGTAACGCCGTACGCTTTCCAATTCCAGGCAACTGGGACATTTCTGCTACTGCCTGTTCTAATAATTTAGAAGAAAAATCCATTTTGCAAAATTACATTTTTTAAAGGAAGTTTTATAAAAATAACCGCTGCCTCACTCCGTAATAAATTTAATGTTTATTTGTAATTTGCCCCCGAAATTTACCCTTATATGCAACCCACTTTCATCCTCCTCCTCATTGCAGCTTATTTCCTGACGCTGATCATCATTTCTTATTTTACAGGAAAAAATTCCACTAATGAAACTTTTTTCAAAGCCAACAGGCAATCCCCCTGGTATATTGTGGCTTTTGGAATGATAGGAGCTTCTCTTAGTGGGGTAACCTTTATCTCGGTCCCGGGTTGGGTTGAAGAAAGCCAGTTTAGTTACTTTCAGGTAGTTTTGGGCTATATAGTGGGTTATGCGGTGATCATGCTGGTATTGCTGCCGCTTTATTATAATATGAACCTCACTTCCATTTATACGTACCTGGAAAGCAGGTTTGGAAAAAGATCGTATAAAACAGGAGCATCCTTTTTCCTGCTTTCCCGGGTTGTGGGATCCAGTTTCCGGTTATTTCTTGTAGCCAATGTTTTACAAATAATATTATTCGATGCTTTGGGAATTCCTTTTTGGGCGACGGTAGTTATGACTATTGCTCTCATTTGGCTTTATACTTTTAGGTCGGGTATTAAAACTATTGTTTATACCGATACCCTGCAAACCTTATGCATGCTTATAGCAGTTGGTGTAAGTATTTATTTTATTTCTGAAGATCTCGGGATAAACTCTGGAAACCTGGTGAGTCATATAGCCAATAGTGAACTTTCTCAAATATTCTTTTTTGATGATTACCGAAGCGCGAATTATTTCTGGAAACAATTTATTTCCGGGGCATTCATAGCAATTGTAATGACAGGACTTGACCAGGATATGATGCAGAAAAACCTTACCTGCCGAAATTTAAAGGATGCACAAAAAAATATGTTTTGGTTTACAATTGTACTTACGTTCGTAAATCTTCTATTCCTTGCTTTGGGGGTCTTACTTACAGAATATGCCAGGGCACACGGACTGGAAGCTGCCAAGGATGATCTCTTCCCAATTATTGCTACTCAAAGTGAATTAGGCGCCGGTATAGCTGTCTTTTTTATTCTTGGTTTAATAGCTGCCGCTTATAGTAGTGCAGATAGTGCATTGACTGCCCTAACTACTTCCTTTAGTATCGATATTCTTGAAATTGAAAAACGATATTCCTTAGCTAAGCAGGAAATTGTAAGAAAACGGATTCATATAGCTACATCTATTGTTATCATCCTGGTAATTATAGGTTTTAAATATATTATTCGGGATGAAAGTGTTATCGCAAAACTATTTGTTTTTGCAGGATATACCTATGGACCCCTATTGGGTCTTTATAGCTTTGGATTATTTACGAAGTGGAATGTTAAAGATAATTGGGTACCGGCAATTGCTATCCTGTCGCCAGTATTGACTTATATAATAAGTATCAACAGCGAATTGTGGTTTGGATTTGAATTTGGTTTTTTTGTTTTGATACTTAACGGGCTACTTACTTTCCTGGGGCTAATACTGGTTCGTAGATAGCATTATTAAGGTGCAGGCAATTTCAATTTCTATGTTTTTACCCCTCAACAACTGGAATAATTCAGGATTTTCTGTCCCGGGATTGAAAATAACCCGGTTAGGTCTAAGTGAAAGAATATAATCGTAATACTGTTTTTGTCTCTGGGGATTCAAATAAAGAGTGACAGTATCTACATCTTCAAAATCTTCCAGATCATTTTCAATATCCACTCCGGCCACGTTGCCTTTTTTCAATCCCACAGCAACTGTAGGTTGGCCATGAGAAACCAATCTTTTTATAGCCAGGTAAGAATAACGCGAGGGATTGAGGGAAGCTCCTAGTACTAAAGTTTTCTTTTTCATAATCTTTTTTTTTAGGTTAGAAGCTGAAAAGCCGAATATTTCCAGCAAATACTCCTTTACAAAAGTAATATTTACATTTTAGTGTAACAAATTATTGATTTTTCTGTCTCTAGTGTAGAATTAATTCTTTGCTGTCTATTAGAGATATCCGTTGATGGTGCGGGTGTTAAAAAGAAAACAGCCAAAACCCACTCCTTAAAAGAGTGGGTTTTACATTTTAAAAAAAAATTAAAAAAAAATATGCTTTTATGTAACGATTTAATTTTTCGTGCGTCTATTAAGTAGGAACATACCTTATAATTTGGTAAAACTACATTGTTGTATTATGTATTGCCAAGTATGTTCCATTGCAAATTAGCCACTGTACTTTCTTTTTGGCAGAACTTCATCACTTCTCCAAATTTTTAAAGGTTGCTAATCATCATTAAAAACCATCAAATCAATCAAAAAATGAAACAGTTATTCTATTTTTTCTTTTTACTATTCCTTGTCCCCACTTATGCATCATCAATAAATGAAAATATCGGGCAAGTTTCTGGTGTTGTACTTGATAAGGATCTTGGACAGCCCATTCCTTATGCTACCTTAATAATTAATGATCTCAATGGAACATTAGTAGCCGGAAACAGTTCCAATGAAGATGGAAGTTTTACCATAAAAAATATTCCTCCAGGGAAATACACTTTCAATGCCCAGTTTATAGGTTATAAACCATATACTGTGGAGATTGAGGTTTCTGCAAAAAACAGTGTTATTAATGTAGGAAATATCCTTTTGGAGGCAGATGTGGCTATGCTAAACGATGTTACCGTTGTGGCAGAAAGGTCTACCATCGAGCAAAAAATTGACCGTAAAGTCATCAATGTAGGTAAAGACCTTACTACTACCGGTGCTACGGCTGCCGATATAATGGTAAATGTCCCATCAGTAAGTGTTGACCAGGATGGAAATATTGCTATGCGTGGAAATTCTAATGTCCGGATCCTTGTAGACGGCCGTCCTACCAATATGGACCCTGCACAATTGCTAAAACAAATTCCTTCAACTTCAATAAAAAGTATTGAATTAATTACTAATCCTTCAGCAAAGTATAATCCTGAAGGAATGAGTGGGATCATAAATATCGTTTTACACAAAAATGCTAATGACGGTTTTAATGGTAATGTAAACTTAGGAGTTACAAGGGGAGAAAATACCCGGTATAATGGTTCACTTGATATGAACTATAGAACTGGTAAAGTTAACTTCTTCGGAAGTTTTGGTACTAATGCGGGAGAAAATTTTAATCTTGGCAAGATTTATAATACTGAGGAAAATTTCTTACAGGCTTTTAATTTGCTCCAGGAAAGGGAATCCTATTTATTTAAAATTGGAATGGATTTTTATTTGAACGACAGAAATACCATTTCCTTTTATACCAATCAAAATACCTTTCAAGGTGGCCCTGAAGGTGTATTTAGGTTAATTTATGAAGACAACCCCCAACAGAACCTGAACCAAATCTTAAACTTTTACGTTGAAAATCTTAACTCTGCTTATAACTTTGTATTTGACCACAAGTTTGACGAGGAAGGACAAAAATTACTTCTGGAAGTAAATTATAATGTATTTGATGAAGATGAGAATTCTAAGTTTACATTTACTGGAAATGCCGGGGAATTTGATGCTTACCGGGATATAATTCACGAGGAAAGAAAAGATTTCACTGCTAACCTTGATTACACAAACCCCATTGGTGAAAAAGGAAAATTAGAAATAGGTGCAGAAGCTCGTCTTTTAGATACAGATAATGCTTACTCTACAACAAGTGAATTTTTGCAGGATGCTACTTATCAATATGTAAGAGATATTTATTCCTTCTATACGACCTATGGTCAAAATTTTGAAAAGTGGTCTTACCAGCTGGGTGCAAGATTAGAAAACTTTACGGTAGATGCTGTTTTTAATAATGAGAAAGTATTTGAAGATGACTATTTTAATATCTATCCATCTGGTTTTTTAAATTATACACCTAATGAAAAAAATGCCTACCAGATTAGCTATAGTAGGAGAATTGACAGACCGGGGTTTCAACAGGTATCTCCAATTAGGGAAGTAAATACCCCACGGTTTTCTGTAGTGGGAAATCCTTCACTTGACCCTCAATTTACCAACTCTGTGGAATTTAATTACACCCGTACTATAGTAAATAAAGGAACAATAACTGCAGGAGTATTTGCAAGAAATATTACGAATGAAATAAACCAGGTAATTATTGAAAATCCGGAAGAGGAAGGATCTCTTATATTATTGTTTGACAATTTTGAAGATAATAATTCCTATGGACTGGAAATTTCATCAAACTATAAGTTCACTAAGTGGTGGAGTACCAACTCAACTTTTGAAGTTTACAGTCAAAAATTAAAAGGGGTTGTAGGAACAATTTACCTGGAAGCAGACAACACAGCTTTCACCTTTAGATCCAGCCACAGCTTTAAAGCTACCGATGCTTTAACCTTTCAGGTATTCGGGCTTTATCGCGGAAGGAATGAAACTTTGCAAATGGATATGCTGCCGTTTTACTTTATGAATGTAGGAGCAAGATATTCTATACTGGATAATAAAGGTACTATTAGCCTTAATTTCAATGACATATTAAATTCTCAGAAATTCACTTTTGAGAATGGAAGACCTATACCGCAGGAGGGAGAATTCAGGAGTGAATCCAGGGTTGTTTACTTAGGATTTTCCTATCGTTTTGGTGGTGGAAAAAATCGTGCTCTTGCCCGCAAAAATCGTGATAACAACGAAAGCCAGGGAGGTGGCATATTTTAAAGATTTGTTTAGTTAGTTTTTGTTTATTGGTTAGTTAGCCGAAAAGCCCCGCGATGCGGGGCTTTTCAATTATCTTCTATTTTTATCTAAAACCTTATTTAACCCTGATTATTTACCATTTTATAACTGCACTCGCCCAGGTAAATCCACTTCCAAATGCTGCAAGAACCACATTGTCCCCCTCCTTAATTTTGCCTTCTTCCCAGGCTTCAGTTAAAGCAATAGGTATGGAAGCCGCTGTTGTATTACCAAATTTTTGGATGTTATTGTATACTTTGTCATCATCCAGTTTTAATTTCTGCTGAATAAATTGGGAAATTCTAAGGTTTGCCTGGTGGGGGATCAACATATCTATGTCTTCTCTTTCCAATCCGTTTGCCTGGAGCCCTTCCTGAATTACTTCAGAAAACCGCTGAATGGCATTTTTGAATACGAACTGCCCATTCATATAGGGATAGTACGGAATGTCATCACCTTGTGGGTTTTCAGCAATAATCTCGGGCACCCAGTGATTAGTACTAGGCCCTTTTAATGAAAGTTCCAGTGCATGTTTACCTTCAGAATGAAGGTGAGTGGAAAGAATCCCCTGGCCGTTATGATCACTTCTTGTTAAAACCGCTGCTCCTGCCCCATCTCCAAAAATAACTGAAACCGAACGTCCCCTTGTGGTAAAATCTAATCCTCCACTATGGTTTTCACTCACAATTAACAGAAAATTTTTATAAATGCCGGTTTTTATAAATTGATCTGCAACAGACAATCCATAGATAAACCCGCTACATTGATTTCGAACATCCAGTGCAGGACATGTTTTAATATCCATTAAATCCTGAACCTGAACCCCACATCCCGGAAAATAATAATCTGGACTAAGGGTTGCAAAAACTATAAGATCAATATCATCTTTATTTATATTTGCTCTTTCCAAAGCGATTTTGGCAGCTTTTACTCCCATTACAGCAGTAGTATTCCCATCCCCTTTCTTTATGTGCCGGCGTTCTTTGATCCCTGTTCTCTCCTGGATCCAGGCATCATTAGTATCCATTAATTTTGAAAGATCCTCGTTGGTAACAACATTTTCAGGAACGTAATATCCCAGACCAGCAATTTTTGACTGATACATTTGTATTAAATTATGTTTTTAATATTTATTCTTATTAAATTTAAGCATTTAATAATTTTTTGCGTTGCAATATATGAAAGATTAACATCCCACAATATATTGCAGTTAATTATAAACTGTTTTATCAATTCCAATTTTATGAAAAAAATATTCTTAAGCTTTCTTGCCGTTAGCTTTCCTCTAAGCTTATTGGCACAGGAAAATTTAACGTACCAAAAGCCACCTCAGGAAATTCTCGAACTGGTGGATGTTTCTCTCGCTCCAACTACTTTAATTGATAGTAAAGGTGAGAATATGGTATTTCTTTACAGGGATCAATATAAAACTATTGCTGAGCTAAGTGAACAGGAGCTTCGATTAGGAGGATTACGTATAAATCCAAAAACTAACATAAGCAGCCGGGCAACGTATTTCAATAATGTAGAAGTAAAACCAATTGAAGGTGATAATCCTATTGCTATTAAAGGCTTACCTGCAAACCCACGCTTATCGAATTTCTCCTGGTCACCCGACGAAAAAAAAATAGCATTTACTCACACTACAGATTCTGGCGTCGAACTGTGGATTTTAGACATTGCATCTGCCCAGGCTAAAAAACTTACGGGTTCAAATTTAAATGCCAATATGGGTGATGTTATTAACTGGTACAAGGATAATTCTGCAGTGCTGGTAAAAATGCTTCCAAAAGACCGTAAAGAACTTATAAATACTGCAACTGCTGTTCCAGAAGGACCTACTGTGTCGGTTAGTGATGGTAGTAAAGCACAGAACAGGACCTATCAGGATCTCCTGCAAAA
>CAZXEY010000091.1:0-12344 GCA_964639695.1 uncultured Antarcticibacterium sp.
CTACTGCCGATGGTGAATTTACTTACCTATGGAGCAATGGATCTACCGATTCTTCCATCACTGTAACTGAACCAGGTTCTTACTCTGTAACTATCACCGGTGCAAATGGATGTGCTGATGAGGCTTCTGTAACTGTGTTGGAAGACAAATTAGCTCCTGCTGCTGTAACTGTTTCAGTGGTTCAACCAACCTGTACTGTTGCTACCGGATCTTTCAGCATCACTACTGTTGATGGTCTACAATATAGTTTTAACGGAGGTGAATATGGAAATTCAACAACTTTTGAAGGACTTTCAGCAGGAACATATACTATCACTGCGAAGGCCGCAAACGGTTGTGTTTCTGAAGCTATTTCAGTAACAATTAATGAGCAACCTGCAACTCCTGCAGCACCGGCTGTTGCTTCAACAACTCAGCCAACCTGTACTGTTGCTACCGGATCTTTCAGCATCACTGCTGTTAATGGATTACAATATAGCTTTAACGGAGGTGACTTCGGAAGTGCTACTACATTCAACGCTCTTTCTGCAGGAACTTATACAGTAATTGCAAGAAGTGCTGAAGGATGTTTATCTGCAGCGACTTCAGTAACCATTAATGAGCAACCTGCAACTCCTGCAGCACCGGCTGTTGCTTCAACAACTCAGCCAACCTGTACTGTTGCTACCGGCTCTTTCAGCATCACTGCTGTTGATGGTCTACAATATAGCATTAACGGAGGTGACTTTGGAAATGCTACTACATTCAACGCTCTTTCTCCAGGAACTTACACAGTAATTGCAAGAAGTGCTGAAGGATGTGTATCTGCTGCCACTTCAGTAACAATAGTAGCTGAAAATGGAGTATCAACTCCTGTTATTTCATCTACTGTACAACCTGACTGTGATACAACTACCGGAAGTATAACGGTGACCGCTCAGGAAGGAATTACTTATAGTATCAATGGTACCGATTTCCAGGCAGATGCAACTTTTGAAGGACTTAATCCAGGATCTTATAATGTAACAGCTAAAAATCAAAGCGGATGTATTTCTCAAGCTGTGGTTGTAGTTATTGCCGAGGCACCATCCAACCCTGAAATTTCAATACTACCTGCTAGTTTCTGTATTGATGATGACCCAGAAACATTATTCAATTATATAAATGGAAATCTTGATGAAAATGGAACGTGGGTAGACACAGATAATACAGGAGCTCTTAATGGAAGTATATTAGATCCAGGAATGCTGGCAGTAGGAAATTATACTTTCAATTATATTACAGGAGGCGACTGTTCACAAGTAATTACGATTGCTGTAAGTATAAATGATGATTGTGTTGTATTGCCTTGTAGCGCCGAGGATATTAAAGCTAGTATCTCCAAGGCAGTAACACCAAACGGGGATGGGTTTAACGACTTTTTGGAAATAAGTAAAGGTGTCGATTGTGATTTTATATATAGTTTAAAAATCTTTAACAGATGGGGTAATGAAGTATATAGCAACAGAAATTACAATAACAACTGGGACGGTTTTTCCAATAAAGCGGTAAGCGGTTCAGACCAGTTACCTTCAGGAACCTACTATTATATAATTGAGATTAATAGCGGTACAATAGCACCAATTCAAGGTTACATCTACTTAGGAACTAAATAATTAACAAAATGAAAAACTATTACATCCTGATATTACTACTGTTTGTAGGCTTGTTTTCAACCCAGGCCCAACAACTACCACAGTTCACGCAGTACATGTATAATACAATTTCTATAAACCCTGCTTATGCAGGTAGCAGAGATGGATTATCCATGGTGGCACTACACAGAAGCCAGTGGGCGGGAATAGAAGGAGCCCCCAAAACACAAACTTTTTCCATTCATTCTCCATTAAGAAATGAAAAAGTGGGATTAGGTTTATCGGTTATCAATGATAAAACCGGTTATGAAAATTATACTTACCTGTATGGTGATTTTTCTTATACTATAAATGTTTCAGAAGATGTAACTCTATCGTTTGGAGCAAAAGCAGGTTTTAGTTATTACAATTTGGATGAAGAATTATTTACTGAACCAAGTGTATTACAGGATCCTTTTTTCAGGGAGCAGTTCAACAGATGGACTCCAAATGTAGGTGCCGGTTTACTATTATCTTCTCAGGATTGGTATTTAGGATTCTCAGCTCCAAAATTTATTAATAATGATAACAATGAATTTACCGAATATGTTGCACTGGAACAGGTTCATTATTATCTAACGGGAGGTTACGTATTCGATTTAAGCGATACCTGGAAGTTAAGACCAACGGCTCTTGCCAAAATAACAAAAGGTGCTCCCCTGTCCTTCGATATGTCTGGTACTGTTATTTATGATGAAAAACTTTATTTGGGAGCAACTTATAGGATTGATGATGCAATAGGAGCTTTTGTAGATTTCCAAATCTTTGAACCTTTAAGAGTGGGATATGCTTATGAATACACTATTTCAGATCTTAGGCCCTATACTTCAGGGTCACACGAGATCATTCTTATCTATGAAATGAGATTTAAGAATACAAGATATAAATCCCCACGATTTTTCTAATATAACATAAAACTATATGAAGAATTTTAACTACTTAATACTTCTGCTATTTTTAGGAAATAGTTTTGTTATAACCGCTCAAAACGGTAAACAGAAGAAAGCAGATAAACTTTATAATGACCTGGCTTTTTTTGAAGCTGTAGAGGTTTATAAAGATCTTATAGACAATGATTATAACGTAGTTTATAATAAGCAAAAACTTGGGGACTCTTATTTTAAATTAAGGAGCCCAGAAAATGCTGTTCATTATTATGGAGACGTAATTAATGAAGCAGGAATATCTCCTGAGTACTATTACAAATATGCACAGGCCCTTAGAGGAGTGAAACGTTATGATGAGTCCCGGGAATGGTTAAAAAAATACCTGGAATCGGGAGGGCAATCTGGTGATGTTAAAAAGATGTTGGACCAAAACATTGCGCAATTTGAAATTGCAGATGAATACGTATTGGAGAAATCTGCTTTCAACTCAGAATTAAGTGATTTTGGCGCTTATGAACATAATGGCATCACTTACTTTGTTTCGGCCAGAGATGCGGGAATGTCCAAAAAGAATAAAGTTTATACCTGGAATAATGAACCCTTTTTAGATGTTTATCAATTAAATGGTGGTATGGCAGTTCCTGTGGCAGGAGATGTAAATACTGTCTTACACGATGGGCCAATTGCAATAACCAGCGATGGAAAATATATGTATTTCAACAGAAATAACTATATCAACAAGCGTGAAGGTAAAAGAGATAAATCGGCAACCAATCATTTAAAGATTTACCGTGCGACCAATAATAATGGTCAATGGGAAGATGTAGTAGAGTTACCTTTCAATAACAACAGCTACTCAGTAGGTCACCCTGCTTTATCTTCAGATGGAAAAACTTTGTATTTTGCTTCAGATATGCCTGGAGGAATGGGAGGAAGTGATCTTTATAAAGTTGACATTCTTGGCGACAATCAGTATGGTAACCCTGTTAACTTAGGCAATAAGATCAATACCTCTTTTGAAGAATCCTTCCCATTTGTCAACAAAGAAAATGTTCTTTACTTTTCTTCCAATGGTCATCTTGGTTTAGGATTACTTGACGTTTTTAAAATGGATCTTTCAAAACCGGGAACTGAAGTAAAAAATTTAGGAGCCCCTGTAAACAGTAATCTTGATGATTTCGCTTACTTTCAAAAAGGAGAGAATAACACAGGGTTTTTAGCTTCTAACAGGGAAGGTGCAAGTGACAATATCTATAACTTCAATAAATTAAATCCATTAGTTCTAAAAGGACAAGTTACCGACAGAATCAATAACCGACCTGTAGGAAATGCAACAGTTCGTTTGTTTAATGAAAATAATGAACAAATAGCCTTTTTAGAAACTGACCAAAGCGGAAACTATACTACGCAAATTGCAAGGGATAAAAATTTTCCCGTGGAGGCAAAACATATTGAATATGTAGAAGAAACAGGAACTATTAGTTCTTTTAATACAAATGACAAGGAGGAGTTAATTTACAACATTCAATTAAGCCCTGTCGAGGACATTGAATATCTTGCTGAAATTGATATTATTTATTTTGATTTTGACAAAGCCAACATACGACCAGATGCCGCTAAGGAGCTGGATAAACTAGTAGACCTTATGCAGAATAAATATCCTGAACTTGTAATTAACATTGGTTCACATACAGATGCAAGAGGAAGTGATCGTTATAATGAAGGATTGGCTCAAAGAAGAGCTAAATCTACTTATGATTATATAATTTCTAAAGGAGTAAATCCTGATAGGATCCAGACCTACCAGGGATTTGGAGAAAAACAACCGGCAGTTGATTGTGAACGTTGTAAAGAAACAGAACATCAATTAAACCGAAGATCTATTTTTTCGGTTGTGAAAATGAACTAGAAGGATATGAGATCTATTCTTAAAGCCCGGCATTAGCCGGGCTTTTTATTTATTTTAGATTAGTTATGAATTAGCAAAAGTCCTAGAATTTACTCGATACTCTTAATTTGACTCAACGTTTTAAAGCAATTATATTTCCTTATTTAAAATTGACTATAGGGTTCTTTAATTTTTATTTTCTTCTTTCCTTCTCCCCTTGTTTATACAGTTCAATTATTCAGTTTCTCTAAATAGGAACAACGTTTAATGGTATTTTAGAGACTTAAGATAATTGGGATTTCTTAATCTCTGTAATCGATGACTTATAGTGTACCAAAAATACTCTAGCACATTAAAAGATATAAGGTTATAAAAAAAGAAAAGGGTTTGATATAAAATCTCACCCTGATCCCTTTTTAATTACCCCGGCAAAATTGATATCTTCTTAGAAAACAGGATGTTATCCCGCGGGGCTTTTCAAGAAGCATATTGATAAATTATAGACAAAAAGAAAAGGGTTCGATATACAATCTAAACCCTTTTTCCTTTAAATAACCCCGGCAAGGGTTAATTGGTTACAATCTCACAAAGATATTTGTGTAATAATTTCTACCCTCTTCATCCTGTGAAACAGAAATTCCGAAATGGGTATAGTTTCCTTCTAAATTTTTTCTGTGGCCATCACTATTGATCCATGCTTTAACCGCAGCTCCTGCTGTTCGATAACCAAAAGCAATATTTTCACTTACTGCCTTTGCTCCTATACCATTTACAAGATTTGCATATCGAACAGGAAAGTTATCGTGGCTTACAACTTTATTCTTAACCATATACTCATTATGATCTTCTGCCTGGAATGTTACTTCATCAACTTTAGATAAAACAGATAGACCCTGGGATTTTCTATATTCATTAACTGCTGTTAATATTTCAAGTTCTATTTGAGAATATGCAACAGCATCAGATAAATTAGCGGTCTTAAGATCTGCTGAATCTACAGGAAAATCAGAATCTTTTGTACAGGAAGTAAAAGTAGAAACGCAAATTAAAGACAAAAACAAAAGTTTTGTAATGTTACGCATAGTAAGTAGGTTAATTAGGTTTGGGATAGCCAAAATACATAAAAAACCGACTAAATGCACAAATCAAAATAAATTATGGTAATTTTAAGAATAAATTAACATATCATATAGGATTTATCTTACATTTTATTTGAAATTATCAAAGTTCAATTACCTTCCCGTCTTCGGCCAATACGACGTTTTGAAAAACGGTTTGTGCTTCTTGTTGAAACAGGTTAATATTTGAGTATCGCGTTGAAAAATGGCCAAGGATCAAAGTTTTAACCCCTGCTTCTTTTGCTATTGTTGCCGCCTGTTTAGCAGTAGAATGTTTGGTTGGCTCAGCGAGGTCTGAATTTTCTTCAAGAAATGTTGATTCGTGATATAGAGCGGTAACATCTTTCAATTGAGGTACAATTCCGGGATCAAACATGGTATCACTGCAAAAGGCATAACTTTTAGGAGGATCGGGAGGTGAAGTAACAGCGTCATTTGGAATTTTAATGCCATTATTGGAAATTACATCCTTTCCTAATTTCACACTTTGATATAGGGTAACATCAATATTAAACTTTGTTATTTCATCTATAAGAAGTTTTCGATGTCCCGGCTTTTCCTTGAATAGAAAACCATTAGTATAAATTCTGTGCTTTAAAGGAATCGTCTCAACAATTACTTTATCATCTTCAAAAATAACTTCGGGTTCTTTACTTTCCAATTCGTGGAAATATAGCTGGTAATTCGTCCAGGAGTTAGAAAGCTTCAGTTGAAGGGTAATTATTTCTTTGATTCCCTTTGGACCATAAACGTGAAGGTCTGTCTTTCGGTTTAATAAGCGAAAAGTGGAAACTAATCCTACAAGTCCATAGCAATGATCTCCGTGAAGATGTGAAATAAAAATATGTTCTATCCTGGAAAATTTTATCTTATTTCTCCTTAATTCAACCTGGGTTCCTTCACCACAATCAACCAGGAACTTATGTCCGTTCATTTCCAGGACCTGGGAAGTAGGATTGGTAAAAGACCTAGGAGTAGCGGCGTAACAGCCTAAGATGGTAAGTTTCATTCTTTTTCTTTTTCAGCCAATTCAGAGGCCCTTAAGTCCTCTCTAAAAGCCCAACTCCCGTTCGAGTTCCTCCATATCGATTATATCTTCACCTTCCTGCAGAGTTGGCACCACAATAATTTCATCAGGTACTTTATCTATCGCCAAAGCTTTATTTACAATAACAAAAGATCTTTTTTTTGCTCTGTGAACATTGGAAATTTCCAGAAACATCAGTAATTCTTTTAATTCAAGTTCTTCAAATTCAGAAAGGTCCACTATAATATTATCTTTTTCGTAAATCCTTTCGTTCCTGGTTAGATAATTTGCAAACCCTGATAATTCATTCTTTTCATCTTCAAGTAACACGTACTTATCTTTTCGGGTAATTTTCATTTCAGAAATTTTTATATTAAGGTTTTATTTTTGAAGCAAGCAGGTAAATTACTGCCATTCGTATAGCTACACCGTTTTGCACCTGGTCCAGAATTATTGCCTGCTTTGAATCAGCTACATCACTAGTTATTTCCACTCCCCTGTTTACAGGTCCCGGGTGCATTATAACGATCTTTTTATCAAGGGCATCCAGTATTTTTTTATTTACACCATACTGCTGCACATATTCCCTGGTGCTCGGGAAGTAACTTATTTCCATTCTTTCATTTTGCACCCTAAGCATATTGGCAACATCACACCATTCTAAAGCCTTAATCAGATCATTTTCAACTTTTACTCCAAGGCTTTCAATATGTTTGGGAATTAAAGTTTTTGGCCCGCAAACTTTTACTACAGCACCTTGCATCTTTAAAGCAAAAATATTAGATAAAGCAACCCGGCTATGGAGAATATCTCCTACAATTACCACTTTCTTACCTTTAACCTCTCCTAGTTTTTCACGAATAGAATAAGAATCCAAAAGTGCCTGGGTGGGATGCTCGTGAGCACCATCCCCTGCATTGATAATGCTGGCGTTTACATTTTTTGAAAGAAAGATACCGGCACCGGGATTTGGATGTCTCATAACAACCATATCAACCTTCATTGATAAAATATTGTTTACAGTATCAATAAGGGTTTCCCCTTTACTTACTGAAGATGAAGCGGCAGAAAAATTAATGATATCGGCACTCAACCTTTTTTCAGCCAGTTCAAAAGATAACCTTGTCCTTGTACTGTTTTCAAAAAATAAATTAGCAATTGTTATATCCCTTAATGAAGGAACCTTTTTTATAGGACGATTAATTACCTCCTTAAAATGATCGGCTGTCTTAAAAATGAGATCAATATCTTCGTTGTTTAGATACTTGATTCCCAATAAGTGGTTCACACTTAGTTCATTCATGAAATTACTTGTTTTGGTATAAGATATACAGCATCTTCTCCCTGGTTTTCTTTCCAGTGAACTTTCACCTGTTCATCATTTATTGCATCCACCTGCCTGCCATTATAATCTGGCTGAATAGGCAAATGCCTGCTGAACCTTCGGTCAATTAATGTGAGTAACTCAATTTCCCGGGGTCGGCCGAAGGATTGTATAGCGGTAAGGGCAGAGCGAATACTTCTACCGGTAAAGAGAACATCATCCACAAATATCACCTTCTTATCCTCCACCAGAAAATCTATTTTAGTCTTATTAGCTTCCAGAGGTTTATTACTTCGCCTGAAGTCATCCCTGTAAAAAGTAATATCGAGCTGGCCTGATTTGATATTTTCTATTTTATAATCTTCTTCCAGTATGTTAATTATTCTGTTTGCCAAAAAAATACCGCGTGGTTGAATACCAATAATAACGGTATCCTCAAACCCGGGATGGTTTTCTATTAACTGGCAAGCCAAACGATGAAGTATTATGTTGATCTCTTTAGAATTAAGCAACACTTTTTGGCTCATAATATACCTACTGAAGTTATTAAAGCAAAAGTAAGATAATTTTAGACTTTCATCACTCCAAATTTAATTGACTATAGATTATCCTTCTCATTCCATATTCATATTAAATCATAATTGGGAAGGAATAAAGTATTTGTTTTATTAATTTAAGGTAACCTTAAGGCATTACAAAATATGAAAGATAGAATATTAGGATTACATCATATAACTGCTATAGCAGGAGACCCACAACAGAATTTTGATTTTTTCACTAAAGTACTCGGATTAAGAATGGTTAAAAAAACGGTCAATTTCGACGATCCAAAGACTTATCATTTTTATTTTGGAGATGAAGTAGGTACTCCCGGCAGTATTCTTACTTTTTTTCCGTGGCCCCGGGTTAGGAAAGGACATACAGGAGCAGGAATGGCGACAGAAATAAGCTATGCAGTTCCAGATGGTAGCCTGGATTTCTGGAAGTCGCGTTTTGAAGAAAATAATGTAAGGCACCAGGAAATTTCGGAAAAATTTGGAGAGAAATTTCTTGCTTTTGAAGATCCCGATGGACTAAATCTGGAACTTACCGTTCCAGATCATATCGATAACAGAAAAGGATGGATAACAAAAGAAGTTGAAGCCCACAAAGCTCTTAAGGGTTTTCATTCTGTTGCACTTACGCTAAATGTAATTAGCAGAACTGCAAAAGTTTTGGAAGATATCTTTGAATATGAGTTTGAAAAACAGGAAAATAACCGTCATAGATTTAGAACAGATGCTGTTGAAAATGCAGGAATTGTGGATCTTATTGAAGCTCCCAATGCCGCGCCGGGAATAAATGCCGGTGGAACCAACCATCACGTTGCCTTTAGAGTTAAGAACGAGGAAATTCTAATGAATTTTAGAGAAAAGGTTCTTCAAAAAGGATTTCAAATTACAGATAAGATAAACCGGGACTATTTTTTCTCCCTATACTTCAGGGAACCGGGAGGTGTTTTATTTGAAATAGCCACAGATAATCCAGGGTTTTCTATAGATGAACCGGTAGGATCACTTGGAAGTTCTCTAAAACTTCCTAAACAATATGAAGATGCCAGGGCTCAAATAGAAAAAATTCTCCCAGACCTAAAACATTAAAAATGCAGCATACGAAAATTTTTACCGCCGGAAAATCTTTGGATCAAGCTGAAAAAGCTCTCATTATGATCCATGGAAGAGGTAGCAATGCAAAAAATATTCTGGGATTAGCAGATCATTTAGATGTAAAGGAATTTGCTTTATTAGCACCTGAAGCAACAAATAATACCTGGTACCCCTACTCCTTTTTAGCAGCAGTTAATCAAAATGAACCACATTTATCTTCTGCCTTAGCTCTTCTTAAAGAAGTCTTGGATAAAGTAATTTCCGCCGGAATATCTTCAGAAAATATTTATTTCCTTGGATTTTCCCAGGGAGCCTGTTTAGCTTCAGAATTTATTGCAAGGGAAGCGCGAAAATTTGGAGGAGCCGCAATTTTTACCGGCGGGTTAATAGGAGAACAAATAAATCGAAATAATTATTCAGGAGATTTTCAAAATACTCCCATATTTATTGGAACGGGAGACCCCGATCCTCATGTTCCTGTTAACAGAGTGGAGGCGACAGTGAAGCAAATGGAAAATATGAATGCACAAGTGCAAATGAAGATTTATAAGAACAGGCCGCATACTATTTCCCGGCAAGAAATTGAAGAGGCTAATAAATTGATTTTTACTTAAATCTTTATGTAAATTAAAAAAGGCTGCCAAAAATGACAGCCTTAATTTTTCAGGTCTTTTTAATTAAGAGACAATAAATAAACCAGCAATTTGAGCAGCTGTTTCACCGCTAATAGGTTCATCGTAAGATTGGGATACTGCTATAGCATTAAAATTAGTAGTATCCACTAAATTTACTCCTGCCTGTACAACATTTTCTTCTCCGTCATAAACTGCCTGTGTCGCTTCAGGCATTCCTGGTCCTCTGTTGTCCAAAGTGATCCATCCCAGGGCATTAACATTAAGAGGTTCATTTATAAAATCTGCCCTTAATCTTCGTATTTCAGAAGCATGTCTTGCTTCTACAGAATGTATTTGAAGTGCAGGTTTTAAAAAAGGTGTACCCAAAAGATTTCCTGCCTGCCCTTTATAAGCTCTCACCCCGGTATCTTCAAATGCTTGGGCCAAGGCTAGCAATTGTGCATATGCACCATCAAAATTTGGGTTGAAAGGATCAAAAGCACCTCCCACAGTAAAATCAAATTCCGGAGATTCAATGGAATCATCTCCCAAAGCAGATTTAAGGAATTCAACATGTGCAGATTCGTGTTTGGATATCTGGTTATAAATAGCTTCTGCCTTTCCTCCAGATGGTAATACTCCCGATTGTAGTGCTTTAATATAAAACTCGGCTTCCAAATATTCCAGGGTTAATGCTAATTGCAATGGACCTTCATGAGCTCTGTTGTTTTGAGCAAAAGCCTTTCCAGTATTTGTAGCCAATCCAAAAGGAACTGCTGCAAGAGCAGCTTTTTTACTTAATGAACCTAAGGTTCCAAATACTTCTCTTCTGGAAGACATTTTTCTGTTTAGATTCTCTGACGTAAATTCGTCTAAAAATTTTATAATATTCATAATATTTAATTTAAGTGTTAATAATATTACCCCTTAGGTAAATTTCTTCCGATGATTTTAGTAACTATTAATCCTGTTTCTTCAACAGCATTTAAAACGGTTTGAGGATCAAACGCAAGGTCCAAACCATTACCATCTATAATATCATCTCCTGCGAAAGCAGTGGGATCACTTAAAAAAATTGAACGAATTGCAGCGGCATGACGGGCCTCTACAGAAACAATTTTACCGGCAAGTAATAAGTAGGTGGTATTTTCGAGCAAAGGACCGGCACCATTGTAAGCTGCAACCCCGGTATCTTCTAGTAATCTTGCGGTAGATAAAACTGAAGTTCTACTATTAAAATCAATCGAAGTAAAATCAAATTCAAGATCGGGAAGTACTTCTGTAGAAGGTCTTATTGTGCTTAATACCGTTTTAAAGAATTCGCGGTGAATTACTTCATGCTTATAAAGATCTTCCAGGATCAATCGCTCTTCTGCAACTGCTCCTGCAAAATAAGCACCATCCAAAACATGTGTGTAAAAAGCGGCTTCCAGCTGCTCCAGTACATAGGCATAATTTAAAATCCCAAAGTCTCCTTTCCCAAGATTAAAAACTTTTCTCCCTTTGGAATCCTGAGATTTAAGATCTGCAGTTAGCAATTCTTCATTGTCCACATCACAGGAATAGAGTAATAAACTCGTTCCTGCCAGGGCAATACCTCCGGTTTTGAGGAATTTCCTTCGGGAATTGTTCTCGATCGACTTTGTAAAACCCGACGGTTCTACTTTGATAATTGGTTTTTTCATAATATAGAATTAAATGATTAAAAATGATTAAGTACGATCGAGGACATGAAATGTACGTAGTAACTGCAGTTGCGGTTTCTAAACAATGGTTAATTCTTTGCCAATCAATTATTTATAAACCATAATTTCGATCAAAGGCGAATTTATCCCATAAAAAAACCTCCTTAGTTTCCTAAGGAGGTTTATAATTATAAATGTTAACCTGAAAAGGTTACGGTATTATTTACCTTCCATCTTATCTTTTAAAGCCTGAAGTTCAGCATTAACATCACCAATTGTGGTTTTGTCATTAGTTTGTGCTGCCGCTTTTTTAGCAGCCTGCTTCACTATTTGTTGCTCTTCTTCTTTATGTATTGCAGTGTGAGACGCTACAACTCTCTTAAATTCTTTGTTGAATTCAATGATTTGGAACTCAGCAGAATCTCCTTGCTTCAACTTCTTACCATCTTCTTTTTCAAGGTGACGGGTAGGTACGAAAGCAGTAATATCCTCGTTGAATTCGA
>CAZXEY010000092.1:0-12193 GCA_964639695.1 uncultured Antarcticibacterium sp.
TAGTAGCGGAGAGAAAGTTATAACTCCAGATGTTAAATATCAACCTATTCAGGATTTAACCTCCCAGGATCTTTTAAAATTAAATTATCATCCATTACTTCTCACAACCTGTTTTAGAAATGTCATTCAGGAAATCCCTTTAGAAATGGCTGAAGTAATTAATGTTGATAGCTTTTTATTTAGTTTGTTAGGAGAACATGGTAGTGCGAAATATTTAGATGATATTGAGCCGGCCCAATATAGAAAACATACCGGAGGAATTTGGAGCGAACGCAACAATCAAAAAAAATATCTCTCAAAGATTATTACCTTTCAAAAGCTTAAGGATTACTATAACAGAAGAAGTAATTGTGAGTTGATACACATATTTAATAAAAAACAAAAAGGGAGTATGAAAATGTTGTTATTGAGCTATATTAAAACTTGGGATATTTTACCAGCTCTAAGATTATCACCAAAACTTTTGAAATAATTTTAAGGAGAAGTTGATTCCTTTTCCAGAACTTTTTGATATAGTTGTTCGTATTCCTGACTTATAGGTTTTATTTTAAAATTATTTTCAGCGTGAATAAAAGAAGTACTAACTTTTTCCTCCCAATTAGTTGTTTTCATTGCCTCCGTTAACTTCTGTGTTAATAATTTGGTATCTCCCGCCGGAAAGTACAAAGCTCCTTCATCACCAAAACATTCCTTATTTTCAGGAATGTCTGAGACTATCGAAGGTTTTTTAGCAATTATAGCTTCTATAAGTGCACCGGGCAATCCCTCATAATAGGAAGGAAAAACAAAAAAATCAGATATTGCAAGAAGTTCAGAAATATCATCTCTGTATCCCAGTAGCACTACTTTTTTATTAAGCTTTAGACTTTTTATTTCCTTTTCCAATTCAATTCTCAATGGTCCTTCTCCTGCTATTAATAAAATACAGTTTGGATATTCTTCACAAAAATCTTTAAACGATTGCAATAGATCCAATTGGCCTTTACTTTTAATTAAGCGGCTTACATTGAGAAAGACAGTTTGATCTTCAATATTTAAACTTTCTTTTTTTGCATTAATGGATTGAGAAGAACATTCAAAATCTTTAAACCTTCTTCCACGGTAGATCACTTTAATACGGCTTTCCGGAATGCCTAATGCTTTTTGGTTGGTTTTCATTATAGCGTGAGAATTGCTTATAAAATAATCCACTTTTGCCGATGACCACCTATCAATACACTGAATCCTGAAAAGATTAATTTTTGAAAGCAAGGAAAGCCCTGAATATCTATTTTTGCCGTAAGAATTGCTCACAAAACTCCCAACCAGCAATATATTGGGATATTTCTTTTTCAACCGTCTTGCCACCATATTGGCCCTATACAATGTAGAATGTATAATATCGGGTTTTTCTTTTTCAACAATGGGAATTAATGCCTTTAGAATTTCAACATATCCTCTATTTGATGGTGTATCTAAAGAGTAAACTGAAATATTCCTTTTCAACAATAAAGGTTTTAGAGTTTCTCCCTTATAAAGATGCACAAAAACTGGAGTAATGACTTCCATATGGAGTGCTATTTCCACAATACTCTTTTCTGCTCCGTAACCTTCGAGGGAATCAATTAAATATAAAACCTTCATTAAGAAATAGAAAGGTATAAAAGTTTCAACATTGGTTTCAGGTTCAAAGGATTAGCACGCCAGGAGTTTTTATACCATTGTAAAGCTGCAGGTTTGTTATTTGATTTTTCAAGAGAATACCCAATTAAATAGTTCATTAGAGAGTTAGCCTTATAATCCTGTTGGTATTTATCTTTGTGCTTCTCATATTGATGAATATATGAATTTAAACGATTTTGAATACTGTTACTGGTTCTATTAGTTGTATCTATGGAATAATATAAAAGGGGAATGTCTAAAATTTTTATTTTCAAATCTTTATTCTCACTCAATCGAAGGCCTAATTCAAAATTTTCACCAAAGCTCATGTTTTTATCATATCCACCTGCTTCAACAAAAATACTTTTTTTATAACAAACGCTACCTGCTAAAAATACTGCCGTAATCCCATTGTATAATTTACCTAAATTAGCAGGTTTTTGGATAAATTTTTTACCGTCTATTTCTCTTTCTACCTGCCAACAAATTAGATCATAATTTGAAGGACCAATTTCATTTATTTTTTTTACAAGATCTTCCCTAAAACAATCATCAGAATCCAGGAAAATAATAAAATCTCCTGAAGACTTGTTAACTCCAAAATTTCTGGCCACAGAAACTCCACTATTTTCCTGGTAAAAATATTTGATCCTGCTATCCTTTAAATATGGTTTTACAGTATCCTTTGTTTTATCCCAGGACCCATCATCAACAATAATTAATTCCCAGTTTGAAGAGCTTTGTCTATAAATACTATCGATTGCCGAGGGTAAGGAATGAGCCCTATTGAAAGAAGGTATTATAAAAGAGATAATTAAGTTATCACTTGACATTTAAAATAAGTATTGAGTAATTAAATAATCAACAGAAATACTAAATAGATAAATAAATTTCTTTATACCACTTTTGAAAGCAGAAAAAAGTCCAGACCTTAAAGGTGTTATCCTCCTTACCCGAAATATGATCATTGACTATAACTATAATTTCCTCGCTAAATAAATTTTGGGTTTTCAGAAAAATTGGTTCTATATAGGATTTTAGTTCCTCTACTAAGTGCTCCCTTAGCCAATCTCCTACAGGAACTCCAAAACCCTTTTTAGATTTATCTAAAAAACCTTTAGGAAAATATTGTTTAAAAGATTCTTTTAAAATATACTTTTTATTCCAACCATTCATTAAATATTCCTCAGGTAATTGACTTGTAAAATTCCAAAGCTTTTTATTTAAGAAAGGAGCTCTGCTTTCAAGGGAGGTGAGCATACTTGTCCTATCTACCTTAACCAACATATCACCTTCAAGACTTATAATTTTATCGATATTTCTAAACCCTGTCAGCGAATTACTGCTCCTTCCAAGTTTTTTTTTATAATATTCCAAATTATTTGGACGGTAATTTCCCGGAATGAATATCCTCTCCATTTCTTCAGTTTGATAAGCCAGGGAAACAATATTGTAGTAAAAATCACCTTCATAATTAATAGCATTCATCAACTTCTTAATTTTAAATCGCTTGCCTCTTTTATCATCTCTGGTGGACAATATTGGATTACTAACCAATTTTAAATTTTCATGCAAAAATTCAGGAATAACAGAAGTATACCTGTTATTCAATTTTCCCATATAGTATTTATTGTACCCGCCAAAAACCTCATCTCCTCCATCACCGGTTAGGGCAACTTTAACATGTTGCCGTGTTTTATGAGCTACGAGATATGTGGGTAAAGAAGAAGAGTCAGCAAAGGGTTCGTCAAAATTTAAAAGAATATTATCTATATTATCTTTTAGGTCTTTTACCGATATAATAAACTCGTGATGATTACTATTGATAAGATTTGCAACGGTACGGGATTTTGCTGATTCATCAAAAGACTTTTTTTCAAACCCAATAGAAAAGGTATCTATTCTTGAATTAGTTTGTTGGGAAAGAGCTAAAGATACAATAGAGGAATCAACACCACCAGACAAGAAAGTTCCAATTTGAACATCTGCAATAGAACGACTATCAACACTTTCCTTAACCAGGTTATGAGTTAATTCTTTAGCCTTTTCAAAATCGATTTGGGGATCAATATCCCGTGTTAGATCTTGTTTAATTTCGTTTATTGTAAAAGTAAAATTTTCACAATTAAATTCTAAATAATGATTCGCTTCAAGTTTTAAAACATTTTCATATATCGTAAAGGGGGCTGGAATATATGTAAGCTGAAAGTAAAGGTTTAAACCAACTTTAGAAAGGACAGGTTTTTCATCCAATATCGGGATCAAAGATTTTAACTCCGATGCCCAGATAAATTTATCCGTAGTCTGAGAATAATAAAGGGGCTTCTCCCCAAAAAAATCTCTGGCAATAAAACACTTTTTCAGGTTATCATCATAAATACTAAAAGCAAACATTCCATCAAGCATAGAAAAAGAAGATGGCCCATACTTTTCATAAAGCTTTAAAATTACTTCAGTATCAGATGTGGTGGTAAAATCTATTCCTTCCTTCTTTAATTTGTTTTTTAAGATTTGATAATTATATATTTCACCATTAAAAACTATAACTTTTGTTTTGTCCTCAGAGAAAATGGGTTGTTTTCCAGTACTTAGATCTATAATGGAAAGGCGTCTCATAGCCAGGCCTATTCCAAATTCATTATCTTCATTTACATAAAATCCATCCTGGTCTGGGCCACGATGAATAATTTGCAGGTTCATTTTAGATAAAGCCTCAGGAATATTAATATTACCTTGATCTTTTTTAATTAACAAACCATTTATTCCGCACATAGTAACATCAATATTTTAGCTGGCAAAGGTAAATAACCAGTTCTTTATAATTAAGATTAGCTTGAAAGACTTTCTCCCAGTTGTTGCATTGTTAATGATTGAAAAGCATAAGTATTTTTTAAGTTGAGGTAATGTGCAATTAGAATTTTTAAATCTTTTAAACTCTCTTCGGGTTTATGACCAAAATTATGGGGATGCCACCACAAATGATATACCTGATTGTTTTTTGCAGCATAGGTCATTTCTGAAAGAATTCTTGTTATTTTTAATTTTCTGAGTAAAAAATTATTTTCAACGGGCCTGAGAAATCTGCTAGCTTTTTGTTCTATTAATCCATTTTCGTGAACCTTTAGCCCTTCAGAGGAATAGGATTTTTTTCCTAAAGAAAAATAGGCGTCCCCTGTTCTCGCTAATTTGGTAGATAAAGTTTCAGATTGGGTATCACTCCAATACCAAGAGGAAGGATTAGACCTTACATTAACTAATCCCAGACTTCTACAAATATCCAGGTAATCCTCCTTTATTTGATTACGGGGAAAAACAAGAGATTTTAGAGTTGAATTTACATTTTTTGAAACTTTTACAGCCATTTGCAAATCTGCTTGAAAATCTTCCTTTTTAGGGCCGGTTTCGAGACAATAATAATGGGAATAGGTATGGGTACCTAATTCCTGTCCTGCTGTTCCATTAATCTTCTGAATAACTTTAGGAGCAAAACAATATTTCTCGGTCTCTTTACTTTTTATTTTTTCTCCAAAACTATAAGCCGATAGTTTTGAATTTTGATAATGCGGAAGCTGATTAGGTTGATTAAATTCCCATTCTTCCCAATTTTCATTAAATAACATTCCCACTGTTGCCCAGGTAGCATTCACTCCATTTTTCTCAAAATTTTCAAGAATTTGAGGTATCACCTTTCTAGTGTTCAAGAAATAATTTTCTGTTTTATGAAGTTCAACTACATCAAAAACTCCCCAAAGCAGTTCAAAATCAAGAGAAATAATTAAAATGCCGTTGTTATTCATTAAAGAAGTTTTTACTATAAAAAGCCGGAAAAAAAATCACTCTTTTAATTATTTTAAGTAATTGCAAGGTTTTGTTCTTTCTTTTGTAAGATTAATTTTTCTCTCAACCTTTTAATGCGTTTTAATTTGTCGTATTTTTTTTGCGCTAAATAATAGTAAATCACAAAAAATATAAAATACATAACCATAGATTTTTGCCGCATAATTATTCCAAGGTTAGACATAACAAATGTCATTGCAAAAGAGGCCATTAAAAAAATGACAAGGCTCATCTTAACTAATGCAGGAGATTTCATCACAAATTTTATAAAATCTCTCTTGATTATTTTAACAAACAAAAGCAGATATAGCAAATTTTCAAAAGAAGTAATAATTCCTAAAAAATTAGGAGCATCAATAAAAAGAGGGCGAAACCAAAAGGTAAATAATTTTAAAGGTAATGGATAAGATGCCATGTCCACTCCAGACCCGGCGGAACTACTTAAATCCTCCGCTCTTTGTTCTGAAACGTTTTGAAAATCTTCAATTATATTTTCAGAGCCCTGTAAATTCATTACTGCAAGAATTTGATCCTGAACCAATAATAAAGTTCCTATCATTGTCACATAAATTAAAGCTTTTTTCCAAAAGGCAATTTTTTCCTTACCACTCATAAAACCTAATACAGATCCTACAGCAACAAACATAAAAACATGGGGTCGTATATAAAAAACAATAGCCGATCCTAAAAGTAATAGAAACAGTCTTCCTTTGGGGTTCTTAATTGCGTAAGTAAACATCATTAATCCTAAAAAAATAGGCGCTCCTTTCCCCAAGGATGCTGTCCAAAAATGCATATTAGGAAAAAATAAAATAAGACTTAAAAGGTCGAACTTTTTAAAAACTTTAATTTTAAGCGGGATATTTTCCCTGAAAAACATGTAGGCATATAAAAAACCAAGATAACCAAACCAGGAGAATAATAGCATCATCATCTCATATGAAAAACCCAAAAGATAAAACGGGTAAGAAATGAAATGGATAAAGTTGGTATCTGTGCCAAACATCGCTAACCAGTTTCCCTCATATTCCGTCAAAAAGCGATAATAAGTATGGGAATCAGAAAGACTTACCGATGCATACCAATAATAAATTCCAAAAAATACTAGGTGATATAAATATAAAAGATTCATTTTTTTTACATCAAAAAACAAATGCTTTTTCCTGTAAGCAGAAAAGAGTATCTGATTAATGATATAGAAAAAAATTATTAAAAAAAGGACTCCAATCATAAGTTAAAAAAGTTCAAGATCTCCCAAACTATATTTCCAATGTGCAATATTTTCTTTATCCTCTAATTCTTCAGACAATAAATTCAAATTTCTAAGAGTGAAAATCGGGCCAATATTACCTTCATAGTTTATCAATCCTGTTTTTAAAAGATCTGCTGAATAAGAAATTACCTGTACACCAAATTTCTTTGTCATAAGCTTTAATAAACTCATAATTTCTTTCCGGTTACTAGAATTATTTCTAAAAATACACTCAGAAATTCGTAGTTCTTTAATGTTTCTCCTTTTTTTAACGTAACAGGCAATATATATTTCCGATGTGGAAATCACTTCATATTGTTGTAGAGGATTTTCTTCGTATCTCCAGGTCAAATAATTTAAGGATTTAGGAGTAAAAGTTGTTTTATCTTCTCTTAACATTTTATTCCATTCTTCGCAAAGAGCTTCTATTTCAACAGAAGAAGCCTTCTTTTTTATTACATAATCAGCTTGTTCTTTTTTAAGCATATAAAAGGATGACCATGCAGGCTTTAAACCCACTTTTAATTTTCCTATTGATTTCCATCCCATTTTAATATATCCGGGCCTACTCTTTTCGTTAGGAGTATTAAAAATAAAATGATCATTAGAATTTTGAGCGATGTCAACTGCCTTTAAAGTAAGTTTTTTAAATATTCCCCTTCCCTGAAAATCGGGATGGGTTACTGTATCAACAGCCCTTAAAGAAGAATAGATCTTATTGGATGTCTGCCAGTTCCACCTCATAAATGCTCTGACACCCGCTATTTTACCTTCTTCTTCTGCAACCAATACTATGGAAGCCCCAAATGGATTCTCCCGATGTTTATAATTCCAAATTTCTTCGGATAAAGGTAAATCAGCCTCTCCTAAACTTTTTTTCAAAACAGAGACTATTTCAGGTATATCTGTTTTTAGAGCTTCTCTTATTACCATTATTTATCTGAATTTAATAGAGTATATAAAAAAACAAATTATAGGCGGGTAAAGGAGCGATAGTGAAGTTCGAGCTCATTCACCATAATTTGCAGGCTAAAGGTACTTTTCACTCTTTCCCTGGCGGCCTCACTAAACTGATTTCTTTGTTTTTTATCTTTTATTAATATTTTTGATTTTTCAGCAAGACAGGACCAATTTCCTACATCACATAAAAATCCATTCTCACCTTCATTTACTACCTCAACAACCCCCCCTGCCCGAGTAGAAACAATTGCGCATTTCATGCTCATAGCTTCAAGTAGGGCAATTGGAAGTCCTTCAAATTGCGAGCTCATCATAAAAATATCCATTGCCGAAAAATAAGCTACGGTATCTTCCTGCAGTCCTGCCAGTTTTATTTTATCTTTCAAATCCAACTCCTCCACTAAACTTCTTACTTCCTGTTCCTCAGGACCTGCTCCTACTAAAAGACCGTAAACTTCAGGATAATATTTATTAATTTCTTTAAAAGCTTTTATCCAATCTGGAATACACTTTTGCTGTCTAAAAACTGCAATGTTTCCAATAACCAAAGCCTCCTCAGGAATATTAAATTGTTTCTTTATAATCCTTCCTTTTGCATTATCCTTTTGAAATTTTGCAGTGTTGACACCATTTAAAAGAGTTCGTACGGGAATAACCGGATTAATATTTTCATTTATAGACCTGGTGACATCCCGGGATACCCCAAGGGCCAGAGATTGCTTATTAAAGGTTATTTTATTAAGAATTTTAGTAGCCTTATGATAACGCTCCTGAATGTTATGTTCTGTATATATAACCGGAATACCGGAGGAAGAATGCACTAACCTTCCTAAAAATCCAGACCAGGGTAAATGGCAATGAATAATATCAATTTTATTAGATTTGCAATAACTAACTACTTTTTGAAACTGAAGAAGGATGGAAATATTATTGGTGGCAGAGAAGCAGCTGACAATACCTCCATTATTCTGAATTTCTTTTACCATTTGATCTTTCCAGGGAAGAAAATAAATAAAATGAAATTCGAAATTTTCCTGGTCATGCAGTTTTAATGTTTCAGGAAGAAGCATTTCTGCTCCACCACGTCCTAACGATTTTATAATGTGAAGTATTCTAATACGGGTCATTTACAGGAATAAATTATTTCCGTCGTAAAATTAGCCTATTAAAGGGTTGTCACAAAAATAACTGCATAATTAACTTAATTTAACTATTAAATAATTAAAGTAGGAATAGGTTTAGGAATTAATAGTTTATTGTAAGAAGCAATGAATTGGCTGGCAAGTTGTTCATTCATAAAATTATTCTGAACAAGTTGTTCAGCATTTAATAATTTTTCATTTGGGAAACTACCTGCGAATATTTCGCAAATAGCATTTGTAAAAGAATCCTCATCATCCATTTCAATTAAGTATCCGGTTTCTTCAGAAAGAATTTCGGAAATTCCCCCAACATTATATGCAACTACCGGTGTTTTGCAATACATAGCTTCCAGTAAAACCCCAGGTAAACCTTCTATAATACTTGGTAATATTAATACATCGGCAGCATTAATCAAGTCTAAAGGGTTACTTTGATAGCCGTGGAAAGTTATACTTTCCTGTAATTCCATAGTATGAACCTTATTTTCAATTTCGGGTTTCAACTTACCGTCACCTACTAAATGCAAATGAACATTAGGATAAGCAGAGATCACCTTTTTAAAAATGCGAAGTATACCTGAATGGTTTTTTTCGAAACTGAAACCTCCTACATGAATAATATTTTTTTTATTTTTTAACGGAAACTGAAATTCCGAATCAAATGGAGAATTTTCTAAACCAACTCCTATTACTTCAGTTTTTCCCTTAAGAAAAGGAAAATTTTTTATGATATCTTTTTCAGAAGCCTTTGATACAGAAATTATATGATTAACGTTTTTATAAAAAAAAGAATTTATTGATTTCTGGGTTTTAGTATTCAAATATCTTCCTACTTCACTTGCATTTCTCGAAATCAAAGGAATTTTCCAGCGAAAGGTTATTTTGGAAAGAACAGCGTATTTTAAAGTATCCCCCGAATTAGTCTGGATTACATCTGGTTTAAAGTCTTTAATAATCCCAGCCAGTCGTTTCCAGGCCTTTCGGTCAACTAAACTTTTTCCCGGTAAAGCACCTAAAGAAATTATTTCACCTTTATAAGGAAGATTAGCAGTACCAGAGTAAATACTTACCATAACAACTTGATGCCCTTTTTTTTCTAAATGATTAGAAAGCTGACACGCAAAAGTTTCGGCTCCACGATTTTGGGGTTGGTGAATAACTTGTAAGATCTTCAATTAAACGGGGATTTAAAGGTAGTTGACAAAGATCGGTAAAATTTTAATATTTCTTTATATAGTATATTTTTAAAAAATTACTAAACCCTTTATCCGCTTAGGATTAACCGTTAGATAATGGGTAATTATAGATAAATAAAGTATTTTTACCTTAAAGTTAAATATATATTTTTCTGTTCTAAATATAAAAAATTGAGGTTAGAAATGGCTTTAGAAAAGATAAAAAAGATTCCTCGGGTTATATTCCTGAAATTGAGAATAACTACAAATTTTATAGTTTTTAAAATTGCCAAAAATTGGGTACTGTTAGACCGTATAAGTCGACGAATAAAACCGGCATTGTGGAGGTTTACGGGCTGTAAGATGGGAGGAAACATTTCTATTGGATACGATGTTTATTTTGATGTACACAATGCTTCCCTAATAACGGTTGAAGACAATGTTTGGATTGCCAGCAGAACCACAATTTTTTGCCATAAAAGAATTATGAATAATTTCTATAAAGGAGATGATTATAATGACCTGCCTTATAAAAAACTTCCCGTTGTTTTGAAAAAAGGTTGTGTTATTGGAATAGGAAGTACGATAATGCCGGGAGTTACAGTTGGCGAAGGGGCAATTATTGGAGTAGGATCCTTAGTTGTAAGTGACATCCCAGATTGGACAATAGCAGTAGGAAATCCCGCCAAAGTTGTTAAACATATTCCCGTTAGACCCAAAAATGAAGAAATTAGAATCCCGAAAATTTCCACTTAAAGTTATTCAGTAGAAATAGAAATAGCTTTTTTATAAACTTGTATAAATTGTAAGGCTATGTCCCTGTTTAAATAATTATTAAGAATCATTTGTCGGGCTTTTTTAATTTTTAGTTGGTTGGGGTTTTTAATATTTTTAATAATTGCTTGAAAAAAAGCTTTTTCTTCATTTTTTTCGATTATATCACCAGTTTCTGTAGTAATTATTTCTGAAATACCACCCACATCGTAGGCTATAACAGGAATTTCGCAGTACATTGCTTCCAGTAAAACTCCCGGTAATCCCTCTATTAAACTAGGAAGAACAAATATGTTTGATTTATGTAAAATATCTAGGACATCGGTTCTTGAACCTAAAAAATGAACATTTTCGTTTATGCCTAATTGTCGAACTACATGAGTAATTTCAGAGCTCAAAGGTCCTGCGCCAATTAAAAGTAATTGAGCGTCAGGGAATTCCAATTGAACCATTTGAAAAATTCTTATTAAACCAATATGATTTTTTTCAGGTACAAAGCTTCCTACATGCGCTATCACAATCTCCTCCTGAAAAATTTTTAGAAGATCTTCAGGTAAATCATTAATTACTGCATTTTCTACTCCTATTTTAACCGTACTTATTTTTTCAGGGGGATAATCAAAAGTTTTTATAAAATCTTGCTCACATTCCCTGCTAACGGAAATAACATAGGAAACCTTAGATAAATAAAATTTATTAAGTTGCTTTTTCCAAAAGGAATCAATAAAATCTCCTGCTTTATTAGCATTTCTTAATACAATAGGTATCTTATAACTTCCAATAAATTTAGCGCTTACAGCATATTTTAAAGTATCTGCAGCGTTTGCCTGAATTATATCTGGATTAAATTCATTTATCTGACAATTTAACATCATCCAGCCTTTAATATCCCACATCCTACTTGATTCTGGCCTTTGTAAATTTATAATTTTACCGGTAAAAGGTAAATTTGCTTCACCTTCAAATAATATAACAACTAAAACATCGTGACCATGTTTGATCAAATGATTGCTAAGCTGGCATGCAAATAGTTCAGCACCTCTTAATTGAGACATTTGTATAATTTGCATAATTCTCATTCACTCTTGTTTTAGAAAAAATAGTAGAAATAAAATATAAAGGAAGGATACAGAAAATTAAATATTCGCTAATTTAAGGTAACCCCGGTATCTAACAAACTAATGGGTACTTTTAATTAATTCCTCATTTGATAAAGCAAAGAATGTAAACCTGTAACTTTAACTTTATATTCTGTTATAGGTGTGTCTGAGTCTACTCTAATTCTGGAAATTCGAAGAGGATTAATTATTCGCGAATTTATATTATGATCAAAAAGAAAAGCGAGACTTACATCTCCTTCTTTTAATACTTTTTCTGACTGCAAGACGATCGGCTCCTCCTCCCTGTTTTGA
>CAZXEY010000093.1:0-12113 GCA_964639695.1 uncultured Antarcticibacterium sp.
ATGGTCAGACTTACGAAGCTACTATGGATCTTAAAAAATGTGATGTGTTAGAATACACAGTAACTCTTACTCCAAACTGCGATGGTGTCGGTTCGAAGAAGAGTAATGTTTGGACAGACTTCAAAGTTAATGATGTATCTAAAAAAGCAGATCAAGAAGATAAATTTATAGCAGTTTGTCCTTAAAAATCAAAAATTAATACAAAGGGCCTTCGGGCCCTTTTTCTTTTTATAGCCCTTGGAGATAAAATGATAAAAAGAAATAAATTCCATTTGGCTAAACCCTCCCCTTTAAAATTAACCTTCACATTATGACAAAACAATTCGTAATACTATCTTTACTGCTGTTAAAAAATAACTGATGAAAATTTCATATAACTGGCTTAAACAATTCATTAAACTACCTAATGACCCTGAAAAAACAGGAGAACTTTTAACAGATCTTGGACTTGAAGTGGAAGGGATCCACAGCTTCCAAAGTGTAAAAGGAGGATTAGAAGGAGTTGTTGTTGGACACGTTTTACAATGCATATCTCATCCCAATGCCGACAAACTTAAACTCTGTAAAATAGGCACCGGTAACGGGGAGATTTTACAAATTGTTTGTGGTGCTCCCAATATAGCTGAAGGTCAGAAAGTTCCTGTAGCCACAATGGGAACTTTGCTATACGATTCAAAAGGAGAACCTATTGAAATCAAAAAGGGAAAGATCCGCGGAGAAATAAGTGAAGGAATGGTATGTTCTGAAAAAGAACTGGGACTGGGTCAAAGCCACGAGGGAATTATGGTTTTAAAAGATGATCTGCAGCCGGGCCTTTCTGTTTCTGAACTTTTTGAAGTTGAAAGTGATCACGTTTTCGAAATTGGACTTACTCCTAACCGTGCCGATGCTATGAGCCATTGGGGCGTTGCAAGAGATCTTAAAGCCGGATATCAGCAACAGAATACTCACCTTGAGCTAATAACACCTTCTCTAAGTAGTTTCCACGTAGACAGCAGAAGTTTCAGGATTCCTGTACATATTGAGAATTCTTCTTTAGCACCAAGATATTGTGGATTAACAATGACCGGGATCACGGTGAAGGAATCTCCAAAATGGCTTCAAAACAGGTTAAAAGCTATTGGGATAAATCCAAAAAATAATATTGTTGATATTTCTAATTACGTAATGCACGAACTGGGGCAGCCGCTTCATTTCTTTGATGCCGATAAAATTGCGGGTAAGGAAATCCATGTCAAAACTGTAAAATCGGGTACAAAGTTTACAACTCTTGATGAAGTAGAAAGAGAACTTCACGAGGAAGATCTAATGATTTGTGATGCTGAAAAACCTCTTGCACTTGCAGGAATTTTTGGAGGATTGGGAAGCGGAGTTACTAAGGAAACAAAGAAATTGTTCCTGGAAAGCGCTTACTTTAACCCTATTTCAATAAGGAAATCGGCTAAAAGACACGGGTTGAGTACCGACGCCTCCTTTAGGTATGAAAGAGGTATAGATCCCTCTATTACAGAATATGCTTTAAAGCGTGCAGCTTTGCTCATTGAAGAACTTGCAGGTGGTGAGATCACCAGCGACATTGATGACCAGTATTTTAAAAAAATTGAAGACTTCCAGGTTTTTCTAACTTTTAAAAAAGTGAATAAACTTATTGGTCAGAATCTTGCTGAGGAAACAATAAAATCAATTCTTGCTTCACTGGAGATTCGGGTAAATAATGTCACAGAAACTGGTATGGGTTTGACCATTCCCTCCTACCGTGTAGATGTGCAGAGAGAGGCCGACGTTATTGAGGAAATCCTAAGGGTGTATGGATATAACAACATTGAATTTGGAACAAAATTTAACGCTTCTGTTTCTAATTCTACACGATTCGAGGACTTCAAGTTACAGTCTTTAATCGCAGGACAACTGGTTGGACAGGGATTTTATGAAACAATGGCGAATTCCCTTACCACACCATCCTACAACAACTTAAGCGATGATATAAACGAAGCTTATAGCATAAAAATGCTTAATCCATTGAGCCAGGATCTATCGGTAATGAGGCAATCCCTGCTTTTTTCCGGTCTTGAAGCCGTGGGTTATAATATAAACAGAAAACAGGGAGATTTAAAACTTTTTGAATTTGGTAAAACCTATCATAATTACTCCGGGGGAAAAGAAGAAAATAAACATTTAAGCTTGTTAATTTCGGGTAACAAAGTACCTGAAAGCTGGACCACCTCAAATCGCTTCGGAAATTTCTTTTATTTAAAAGGAATAATTGAAAAGATCCTGGAAAGACTTGGAATCAGTAATTATAAATCAGGAAGTATGAAGTCTGATGTTTTTTCTGAAGGTCTTTCTATAAGTTCAGGGAAATCCTGTATAGTTGAATTTGGGATAGTTAAAAAATCAATTCTGAAGCATTTTGATATACCTCAGGAGGTGTTATATGCCGATTTCAATTGGGATCTTGTACTTCAAATCGCGAAAAACCATAAGCCGAAGTTCTCTCCTATACCAAAATATCCTGTTGTAAGGAGAGATTTTGCTCTTCTTCTCGATAATACTATTAAGTATCAACAGGTGGAAGAACTTGCATTGCAAACCGAAAAGAAGCTTTTACAGGGGGTTAATCTTTTTGATGTTTATGAAGGAAAGAACTTGCCTGAAGGTAAGAAAAGCTATGCTGTAAGTTTTTTATTCCAGGATGAGCACAAGACATTAACCGATAAGCAGGTGGATAAAGTTATGAAGAAGCTGCAGGAACGGTTCGAAAAGGAACTTGAAGCGCAACTTCGTTAAGCTTACTATTACTTTCAAAAATAATAAGGTCATTTCCCGCAGGAAATGACCTTATTAATTTAATACAAATATTCTTATTTCTTTGGTAAAAGAACAGTGTCAATAACGTGAATAACGCCGTTAGATTGATTAACATCTGCAACAGTAACTGTAGCAGTATTACCTGCAGCGTCCATTATTTTAACATTGCTTCCATCCATCATGGCTTTTAGCTCTTCACCCTGGACTGTTTTAAAAGTAGCAGTGCCATTGTTCTTTTTAATAGCAGCTACAACATCTGCAGCCTTAAAATCACCGGCCACCACGTGGTAAGTAAGAATTCCCTGTAACATAGGTTTGTTTTCGGGCTTAAGAAGAGTTTCAACTGTTCCTGAAGGCAGTTTACTAAATGCAGCATTGGTTGGCGCAAATACCGTAAAAGGGCCTTCACTTTGAAGAACCTCTACAAGGTCTGCTGCCTTTACAGCGGCAACAAGGGTAGTGTGGTCTTTGGAATTGACTGCATTAGCAACAATATTTTTGCTTGGATACATTTCTGCGCCTCCAACCATTTTGGTTTTCTCGCCCTTATTTTGAGCATTTAAAGAACCACTAACAGTAAAAACGATAGCAGCTAAAGCAAGGGAAAATAATTTGATCTTTTTCATAATAATTTTTATTTTTTGTTTCTATACCAAATAAACGTAGTTACAGGTTGGACGGTTCTTAATTGTTATAGAATTAGGACTTAATTAACAGCTGTTTTAAGCCGCAATATTGAAATGTTGGAATAACTTTAAAAGGATTAAAAAACGCTTGTTGTTCAAGATCAAATATTTAAATTAGACTTTGTAAAGAATATGAAGATGAAAATTAGAAGAACTAATATTACTGAAAAGATTCTTGCTTCAAGAAACCAAAGGATCTCAGAACCTGCTTTACAGGAAATGATCGGGGACATTTTTGCACAACAAGCTTTAAGAGACGAAGAAATACTTGAAAAGGTCCAAATGGGAGCTGAGGAGGATTCAAATGATTTTTATATTGACCTTCTGGAAACCCGAAGGATCTTTCACATATCTGATATAGAAAAAATTTGTGTTCATTATCGTTTACGTTTTTTAAGCTCATCGTTTTTTAAGGCAGAGTTACCTTATGAAGCTATTATTAAAATAAAAGAGCTTGAAAAGAAACATCATACAAGCCTTAAAGGATTTAAAATAATGGCTCCTGCCAGGCTTTTTAAATTGGCCAATGCAGATGATCCTTTGTTATTTGCACCTATTGGAAACCAGTATTACTATTTGATACATTCGTGGGGAAAGGATCTTCATCCTTTTAGAAAAATAATAATGTGGCCCCTCAGACAACTTGAAAACTTCCTTGCCACTTTATTTTTGCTGAGTTTGATCTTTACTCTTTTCGTTCCAGACGGTATGTTTGGCCATAATCAATCTACCTCCGAATTTTTCATAATTTTCTTCTTTATGTTTAAATGGATAATTAGCCTCGCAATCTTCTATGGGTTTAAATTCGGTAAAAACTTTAGTTCAGCTATTTGGGATAGTAAGTACTTCAACGCATAGAACGTTAAACTCTTTCTAAATCATCTCAAGTTCTTCTTGCTAATTTTTACCTTGTACTTAAATTGTTAAATTATGAGTACAGACGATCATTATGATTATAAAAGAATTTATACCGGTTCTGAGGTAAATGTGCAATTTTTAAAAGACAGGTTAGAAAAAGAAGGTATTCCAAGCCGTGTGCGCAATGATTTCGATTCGGGTTTAAGAGCCGGATTTGGAGGAGGATTACCGGGGCAGGTTTTACTTTTTGCTGAAGAATCCCATTATGATAAAGCCAGAAAAATAGCAAAGGAAACCTTTCCGGAGGATTTTAAAAATGAAACTCTTTAAATGGAGAACGAAAATATCCCCAGAAGAAAAAACATCTGGAACCTGATTCTTGGATTGATTTTCTTAGCCTATGGTTCTTATAGGCTTTATGTTCTTTCCAATAGTATTGAAGAAAACACCTTCAGCTTAATTTTAGCGGTCGCTTTTATAATTTTTGGGTTATACGACCTATGGAAATACAATAAAGGTTTATAAAAAAAGGAGTTTCATCTGCTTAAACTTCCGCAGTTAAAACTCCTTTTTAAAAATTTGATAGTAGATTAAGCTTCTACAGCATACATTTTATCACGCTGCTCCTTTATTTTCTTATCATCCATATATTCATCAAACGACATATATCTGTCAATTAACCCTGAAGGAGTTAATTCAACAACCCGGTTAGCTACAGTTTGAGCAAATTCATGGTCATGGGTTGTAAATAAAACCGTCCCTTTAAAATTTTTGAGCGAATTGTTAAATGCAGTAATCGATTCAAGATCCAAATGGTTTGTTGGCTCATCCAGCATTAGCACATTTGCACGCATCATCATCATTCTACTCAACATACACCTAACTTTCTCTCCTCCAGATAAAACCCGGGAAGTCTTTAATGCTTCTTCCCCGCTAAAAATCATTTTTCCAAGGAATCCACGAATGTAAACTTCTTCTCTCTCTTCATCTGTCTTTGCCCATTGACGCAGCCAGTCTACCAAAGTTAGGTCATTATCAAAAAACGATGCGTTATCCAGAGGTAAATAAGATTGGGTTGTAGTGACACCCCAGTTATAAGAACCTGCAACCGGTTTTTGATTGCCATTTATTATTTCATAAAACGCGGTAGTAGCTCTTGAATCTCTTGAAAAGACTACAACCTTATCACCTTTTTTAAGGTTTAGGTTTATTCCTTTAAATAAAGTTTCACCTTCAATTGAAGCCTCCAGGTTTTCGATATTCAGGATTTGATCTCCTGCCTCACGTTCCCGTTCGAAAATAATTGCAGGATATCTTCGGCTTGAAGGCTTAATATCTTCAATATTCAACTTCTCGATCATTTTCTTACGGGAAGTAGCCTGCTTGGATTTAGCTACGTTTGCACTAAATCTCATAATAAATTCCTGTAATTCCTTTTTCTTTTCTTCAGCTTTTTTGTTTTGCTGGGAACGTTGTCTTGCAGCTAACTGAGATGATTCATACCAAAAGGTATAATTCCCGCTGTAATGATTGATCTTTCCAAAATCTATATCAGAAATATGGGTGCACACCGAATCCAGAAAGTGACGGTCGTGAGATACTACAATAACGGTATTATCATAATTAGCCAGGAAGTTCTCAAGCCAAATGATAGCTTCATAATCCAGGTCATTGGTAGGTTCATCCATAATAAGAACATCGGGATTACCAAAAAGAGCCTGTGCCAAAAGCACCCGAACTTTTTGTTGCCCTTCCATATCCTTCATCTGGTTATAATGGTAATCGGGTTTTATTCCAAGACTGGATAAGAGAGAAGCGGCATCACTATCTGCATTCCATCCATTCATTTCCTCAAATTCAACCTGCAGCACTCCTACCCTTTCTCCATCGGCATCACTAAAATCTTCTTTAGCGTAGATCTCATCCATTTCCTTCTTGATCTTATAAAGAGGCTTGTTCCCCATTATAACAGTCTCCAGGACAGAATATTCGTCATATAAATTGTGGTTCTGTTCCAGGACCGACATACGTTTCCCCGGTTCTAAAAAGACTTTTCCACTGGTAGGCTCAGATTTGCCTGCAATGATATTAAGAAAGGTAGATTTACCTGCACCATTGGCACCAATAATTCCATAGCAATTCCCCTGAGTAAAAGTAGTATTCACCTCATCGAACAACACCCGCTTCCCAAACTGAACCGAAAGATTTGAAACTGATAACATATCTCTTGTAATTTTTTGCAAAAGTAGCTAATATTGCGCAACTGGTGAAAGATTAACGTTTCAAATCTTTTTTTAACTGATAGTTAACACAGCTAACATGAGTGTTAGGATATATTTGCTAGGTTAAAACATCATCATCAAAATTTCATTTATCAACCCCCATGAAATCTCACTTTTTATTACTGATCTTATTAATTGTATTTCTTACAGGATGCAATAATAAACCCTCATCGCCCAGTGATACCTATCTTGGTGGACTTATAGTTAATCCCACCAGCAAATTTGTAGTGCTTTTAAGAGAAAATGTAGTTGTTGATACATTCTATCTGGATAAACAAAATAAATTTGGAGGTAAGCTTAAAAATCCGCAAACGGGTCTATATGTTTTCAAACACCCGCCAGAAAATCAAACTGTTTATCTCGAACCGGGAGACAGTACTCTTATACTTTTAAATACGGTAGATTTTGATGAATCCCTGAATTTTAGTGGAAAAGGTTCTGAAAAAAGCAACTACCTGAATGAAATGTATCTTTCTAACCAAAGAAATAACGATCTTATTCTCTCCTATTACAAACTTGAACCTGTTGAATTTGCACGGTTAACAGATTCTATTTTACAGGAAAGGCAGCTGCAATTTGATAAACTCAATAAAAAACACAGTTTTTCCAAAGAGTTTATAGAACTGGCCAAGTCCTGTATTAATTATGAATATTATGACTTGCGGGAAAGATATATTTACCTGGTAAGGACTTACAGTAAAGATTACATTAATAAAATTCCTTCAGATTTTCTTGAATACCGAAACAGTATTTCTTTAAATGATGAAAAGCTTCAGGATTACTATGTTTATCTAAATTTACTTGATGACCTCATCAGGGCAAAATCTACAGAAGAGTGTAATAATGACAATCCTAAATGTCCTTCTTTAATTAAAAAAGATAACCTTGGTTACAGGATCATTCTTGTGGATTCAATTCTGGAAAATGAACGTATTAAAAATTCGTTTATTGAAAGGTTAGCTGCAAAAGCAATTATTTACTCTACAAGTAAGGAAGAAATAATTTCGGTTCTTGACCTTTTAGAACAAATTGAATACAAAGGGGATAGACTACCAGAGTTAAGACAGTTGGCAGGAATTCAAAACGGGATTTTACCGGGTAATAATATAGGTGACTTAACTTTAATAGACATTGAGGGAAATGAAAAAGCTTTAAATAAAGTTTCATCCCGACCTAAGATTACATATCACTGGTCTGTAACAGCACAAAGCCATTATAAATGGCAACAAAATGTTGTAAGGGATCTAAAGAAAAAATTTCCGGAAGTTGATTTTATTGGAGTAAATATTGATAAAAATGATTCTTCAATCTGGCAAAAAATAGTTTTAACCGATAGGTTTTCAAATTCACACCAGTACAAGATCAAGGAGATGCGGGTGAATGATCTCTTGCTGAAAAATTATTTGAATCGGTTGTTATTCCTGGATACTTCAGGTAAAATAGTCAAGGGTGATACTAAATTAGATTCACCTGATTTTGAAGCAGACATTGAAGAATTTGTAATTAACCGATAGTATCTCATCAAGAATAAAAGAGAAAGCCCCGGATAAATACCCGGGGCTTTCTCTTTTATATAAACTGATAATTAATTTCCTTTTTTATGATCGGCTAAAAATTGTTCAAGTCCAATATCAGTAAGAGGATGTTTTAACAATCCTGTAATAGAAGAAAGAGGACCAGTCATAACATCGGCGCCAATTTTAGCACATTCTATGACGTGCATGGTGTGTCTTACAGATGCTGCAAGAATTTCAGTTTCATACCCATAGTTGTCATAGATCAGCCGTATTTCGGCAATAAGATTTAAACCATCTGTAGAAATATCATCAAGCCTGCCAATAAAAGGAGAAACATAAGAAGCTCCTGCTTTTGCAGCTAATAAAGCCTGCCCTGCAGAAAAAACCAAAGTACAATTTGTCCTGATTCCTTTGTCACTAAAATATTTTATAGCTTTTATCCCTTCTTTGATCATTGGGACTTTAACAACTATTTGTTTATGAAGCTTTGCAAGTTCTTCCCCTTCTTTAATAATACCGTCAAAATCTGTAGCAATTACCTCTGCACTTACATCCCCGTCTACTATTTCACAGATCTTCTTGTAGTGGTTAATAATGTTTTCTCTTCCTGTAATTCCTTCTTTAGCCATTAAAGAGGGATTGGTAGTTACGCCATCTAAAACCCCAAGATCCTGGGCTTCCTTTATTTGTTCAAGATTTGCGGTATCGATAAAAAACTTCATATGATAAAACTATTACTGTTTAATTGAAAAAGGTTCATTTGTTTGCCTGCAAAATTACAATTTATAATGCTTAAGTAGCATCTTTTCATATACTTTATCTGGCAGGATCCTCTTAAGTACAATAGAAAATTTTTGAAGCGGCTCCCCCACCTTGTAATGACCTTTAGGATTTTTTTCCTGCATCACGTTATAAACTGCTTTAGCCATTAACAAAGGATCCTTTCCCTTATCCACATGCTTATTCATAATATCCAGAGTGCTTTTGTAGGATTTACTGTAAGGAGAATTTTCACGAATGGGAGAATGATATCTTCCCGCAGCAATATTAGTAGCGAAATCGCCGGGAGCAATATTCGTCATATGAATATTAAAATCCTTTACCTCCATCCTAAAGGCTTCGGTTGTAAGTTCTAAAGCACCTTTGGTTGCAGAGTAGATTCCCCGGTAAGGAAGACCCATATATCCCGCAATGGAAGTAATATTTATAATTAGTCCACTTTTTTTCATACGCATTCCCGGAAGAACTGCTTTAATGACCGATACGGGGCCAAAAAAATTAGTTTCAAAAGCTTTCCTTATTTCTTCGTCTGGAGTTTCCTCAATAGGGCCGGTAATTCCAATACCTGCATTATTAATTAGGACATCTATTTTCCCCTCCTTCTGCTCTATTTCCTTTATAGCAGCTGTGATACTATCCTTACGGGTCACATCCAATGCGACCAGAGTAAAAGGCAAATCATTTTCAGAAGGATTTCTGCTGGTCCCGTAAACCTTATAATTTTTTTCTGAAAGGTATTCGGCTATGGATTTTCCTATTCCGGAAGAGGCGCCGGTAATAAAGACGACTTTTGGAGAAGTATCTGTTTTCATAGATCACAAAGATGCGATAAAATTTAAATATCAGATACAAAAAATGGCAAGCTACCCACATCACACCGCTACGACCACTTACCCTTGCTACGTTCCCGTCCTGGGGGATTCAGCAGGAGCTGGTTGTGTGGGACTTGCCGGTGCAAATATAAGACGTTTAAAGCATTTTACAAGTCTTTTTTAAACCGAATTTGTTAATTTAGCCCTACTCAATAGTATAGAAATTTATGAAGAAAGTTAACCTGCTGTTACTGTTTATATTAAATATTTTTCTTTTTTCCTGCGGAAGTAATTCCGATAAAAAGACCAGTGATTTTTCGCTGAATTTCAATCAAGATAAAAAAGAATTTCAGCTTGGAGAGCGTGTTGAAATAGCAATTAATAATTTAAAACAGCGGCAAATTGATTCAGTTAAATATTATTTTTCCGAAGATGTTATAGAAACGGCCAAAGGTTCAAATTCAATAAACCTTCAGCTGAAGGATCGAAAACTTGGAAATCAGCTAGTAAAAGCTATTGTTTTTTCCGAAGGAGAAATAGATACTATTCAGCAATCGATCAAAATTTATAATGCTACCCCACCTGAACTCTATACTTACAATATTATTAATACTTACCCTCACGATATTGCTGCTTATACACAAGGCCTGGAATTTTTAAATGATACTTTATATGAAAGCACGGGACAATATGGGAGCTCTTCATTGAGAAAGACCAATTATGAAACCGGGGAAGTTTTACAAAAAATTAGCCTTGATGACCAGTACTTTGGAGAAGGGCTTTCTATACTTAACAATAAAATTTATCAGCTAACCTGGAATGAAGGGCAGGGCTTTATTTATGATGTTGAGGATCTAAAAAAGACCGGCAGTTTTAAATACAACCAAAGTAAAGAAGGTTGGGGATTAGCAAACGATGGAGAAAAATTTTATAAAAGTGACGGTACAGAAAAGATCTGGATCTTAAATGGAAAAACCCTTGCCGAAGAGACTTTTATTCAGCCAACAACCCATCGCTCCATATCTACACAATTAAATGAACTGGAATGGGTAGAAGGAAAATTATATGCTAATACGTATCAAAAAGATGGAGTTGCTATTATAAATCCAGAAAACGGAGCTATAGAGGGACTTATCAATTTCCAGGGATTGAGGGATAAAGTTACACAGCATCCTAAACTCGATGTTCTTAATGGAATAGCCTATAATCCTAATACCAAGAAGTTATACGTGACAGGCAAGAACTGGGATAAATTATTTGAAGTAGAAATTGTGAAGAAATGAGTGGAGATCCTGAAATATTCGAAAAAACAATAACAGTCTCAAGAGATGATCTTGATGAGCTGGAACATGTAAATAATGTAAGGTATGTCCAGTGGATACAGGACATTGCTAAAGAGCACTGGGAGACCCGTGCGCCGGAAGATATTCAGAAGAATTACTTTTGGGTAGTAATACGGCACGAAATTGATTATAAACAGCAGGCTTTTTTAAATGATGAACTGTTGGTGCAAACCTTTGTAGGGGACCAAACTCATGTTACTTCTACAAGGCACGTAGTGATCAAAAACAAAAAGACAGATGAAACACTGATAAAAGCGAAATCTACCTGGTGTCTTATGGGAGATGAATCAAAAAAACCCGTAAAGATCACTGAGGAAATGCTACGGGTTTTTAAAAAATAATTAGGTGGATTTATAAATCCTTCGCAACTTTTTCTACTGCTGCAATAGTATCATCAAGATCTTTATAAGAAAGGGCATCTGTTATAAACCAGGTTTCAAAAGCACTGGGAGCAATATAAATACCCTCCTGTAGTAACCCGTGGAAAAACTTTTTAAAGCTGTCGTTATTTGCACGAGCCGCCGATGCAAAATCGGTAACAGGTTCTTCATTGAAATGTACCGAGATCATCGATCCAAACCGGTTGATGGTATGTATTACGTTATTTTTTCTTAAAGCCACTTCCATTCCTTTATGGAGATAGGCTGTTTTTTCATCAATACTTCGGTAAATTTCTCTGTTCCCGTCCAGTTCTTTAAGCATTGCCAATCCTGCAGCCATTGCTAAAGGATTCCCACTAAGTGTTCCGGCCTGATACACCGGGCCAACCGGTGCCAGATAATCCATAATTTCGTGCCTGGCAGCAAAGGCACCAACCGGTAAACCACCGCCAATAATTTTTCCAAAAGTTACTATATCGGCAGCTATGCCCATTCTTTCCTGTACACCACCTGGAGCCAGCCTGAATCCTGTCATCACCTCATCAAAAATCAGCAGGATCTCATTTTCGTCGCATATCCTTCTCAAACCTTCTAAAAATCCGTTGGAAGGAGGTATACATCCCATGTTTCCGGCAACAGGTTCAATG
>CAZXEY010000094.1:0-9093 GCA_964639695.1 uncultured Antarcticibacterium sp.
TCTTCTTCATTTTCTTTGTAATACTATTCTGGTGGGTCTTTACAGCTAAAAAAGACTATCTAAAAAATATGGAGGAAATTCCTCTTGAACCCGAAAACGACCATTTATCATGAGAAATCTAATCCCCGCCTGGTTAAGAGTTACTGTTTTCTTCTCATTGCTAATCTTCCTGACAGAATATTTTATTGATTCAGGCGAAAACTATGCTCTTGTAGAATATCCAATACTTCAGCTTGCGCTGCTGGTAGCTTTATTATTCCTTATCTCTGCGGAAGTTATTCTTTCAGCAATCGAGAAGACCATGTTTAAAACACTTTCCGAAGAAGCAAAGGAAAGGTATATGAGAGCTGAGCAGGAGAAGGCAGAAAAATACAATTTGCAAAGGATCATGAAGAAATTGTCTGGAACCAGGCCATTATCTGAAGAGCGTGACCTTGAACTGGATCACAATTATGACGGGATCAAAGAACTGGATAACAAGCTTCCACCGTGGTGGCTGTATTCCTTCTATGTATCCATCATTTTTGCTGCCGGATATATGGTTTATTACCACATTCTTGATGGAGACAGCCAGGTAGCAGAATTTGAAAACGAGATGGCTGCTGCTCAAATTGCTTTAGAGGAATATAAGAAGAATGCCCCCGATCTTGTTAATGCTGAAAACGTAGTGGTGCTAACAGAAGTTGCCGACATTGAAAAAGGAGCAGCTATTTACCAAACCAGCTGTATTGCCTGTCACGCAGCCGGCGGCGGTGGAGGTATTGGTCCAAACCTTACCGATTCACACTGGATCCTTGGCGGCGGGATTAAGAATGTCTTCCATACAATTAGCGAGGGTGGGCGTGCAGGAAAAGGAATGATAGCCTGGAAGTCCTCATTAAAACCAACAGAAATACAGCAGGTGGCAAGTTATATTTTGACGCTGCAGGGAACCAATCCCGGTGATCCAAAAGCTCCCGAAGGGGATCTTTGGACAGAGTAAATTTTTGAACAGGAGAAATAGAATTGAAGGAGATAAAAATGGCGCAGGTAAGCTACAGAGATAGAATTGCAACGGTGAACCAGGAGGGCAAGCGGGCATGGGTATATCCCAAAAAACCTGAAGGCCGCTTTTACCGGTACAGGACCTGGATTACCTATGGTTTGCTGGCTTTTTTATTGACATCCCCATTTATCCACATCAATGGAAATCAATTCCTCCTGTTCAATATCCTCAACAGGGAATTTATAATCTTCGGAAAACCTTTTTGGCCTCAGGATTTTTATTTGGGAGTAACGGCAATGATCATTGCTGTTATTTTCATTACCCTTTTTACCAATGCCTATGGCCGCATTTTTTGTGGTTGGATTTGTCCCCAAACGATTTTTATGGAGATGGTTTTCAGGAAGATCGAATATTGGATTGAAGGGGACCGTGGAGCACAAATTAGGCTTGACAAACAAGACTGGAACAAAGAAAAGGTTGGGAAGAAAAGTATTAAATGGTTCCTGTTCTTTATTATTTCTTTCCTAATAGCCAACGTATTCCTGGCTTACCTAATTGGAAGCAAAAGATTGCTCCAATATATAACTGAGGGGCCCCTGGAAAACCTCAGCACTTTTACTGCTCTCTTAATTTTTACCGGGGTGTTCTATTTTGTTTTTGCCTGGTTCCGGGAGCAGGTATGTACCATTGCCTGTCCTTATGGAAGGTTACAAAGCGTAATGCTCGATAAAAAATCTGTAGTTGTTGCATACAACAACAAAAGAGGGGAGCGGGAAAAAGGCAGATCCAAATTTAAAAAGAATGAAGACCGGAAGGTATTGGGTAAAGGAGATTGTATTGACTGTTTTCAATGTGTAAATGTTTGTCCCACCGGGATCGACATTAGGAATGGAACCCAGTTGGAATGTATAAACTGTACGGCCTGTATCGATGCCTGTGATGCCATTATGGAAAAGGTGGACCTGCCAAAAGGGTTAATTGGCTTTTATTCTGAAGAGAACATAGAAAAAGAAGAAAAATTCATCTTTACTCCAAGAATGAAGGGATATGCAGCCATACTTTTTGTGCTGACAGGGCTATTGTCGGGAATGCTATTCTTACGAAGTGATGTGGATGCAAATATTTTAAGATTACCGGGGCAATTGTATGAGCAGCAGGCAGATAATATGATAAGTAACGTTTACACCTTTAAATTGATCAATAAGACCAACGGAAGTTTTGAAAATGTCCATTTCAAATTGCTTTCTCACGATGGAAGTATAGAATCTGTAACCCACCAGAACCTGATAATTCCAGGAAAAGGATTGGCGGAAGGTACTCTTTTCATTAAACTGAGCAGCGCAATATTAAACGGGGAAAAAGAAAATATTGAAATTGGGATTTACAGCGGGGACAAATTGATTGAAACTACCAGCACCAATTTTATGGGTCCCAGGACTTTCAGATAAATTAAAATTTTAAAAGCATTTAAAAGATATCAAAATGAAAATAAGTTGGGGAACAGGCATAGTCCTGGCAATAATAACGTTTATGGGATTTATTCTTTACCTGGTGGTAACGATGACCACGGGTAGCGAATTCAATCATGACCTTGTAACAGAAGAATATTATAAACAGGAATTAACTTTCCAGGATCAATTGAACCGCGAAGCTAATTCTCAAAATTTAACCGAAAACATTCAAATACAAAAAACAGAAGAAGGAATTTTAATCAGTTTTCCAGGTAACCTGGATTTCTCTCAAATTAAAGGGAATATTCTGGTATATCGTCCCTCCAACAAACGGCAGGATTTTGATATTCCTCTAGAACTTTCTGCTTCACAAATGATCATTGCCGGTAAACATCTTGAAAAAGGACGTTGGAATCTCGAGATCGACTGGTCGTATGGAGAAGAATCTTATTACTACAAAAAGGAATTTACCTATTAATTATGTTACTCTCTGCACTTATATTCGGGTTACTGGGAAGTTTTCACTGTGTAGGAATGTGCGGGCCAATAGCTTTTATGCTTCCGGTTTCCCGGGACAATAAATTGAAAAAATTTCTGCAGATCCTTTTGTATCATGGCGGCAGGCTCCTCGCCTACTCAACTATTGGACTGGCTTTTGGAATAGTTGGAAAAGGGTTGAATCTGTTTGGGTTTCAGCAGCAATTATCCATTGCTACCGGGATATTAATGATCGCCATAATCTTATTACCCGCAGGAAAATTTCAGAAATACAACTTTTCCCGCCCGCTCACTTTATTTATTGGGAAGGTTAAATCCTCCCTGGGAGTTGCATTTAAAAAGAAATCTGCCGATACTTTTTTTACCATCGGATTTCTAAACGGATTCCTTCCCTGCGGACTTGTTTATATGGCTGTTATTGGTGCAGTGGCCACCGGAAGCATCCAACAGGGAAGTTTGTATATGCTGTTGTTTGGACTGGGAACTATTCCTCTTATGACCTCTGCAATATACTTTAGCGGATTGTTGAACAAGATATCCCGCCGGAAGATCAATAAATTAATTCCTGTTTTCGTGGTTATCATTGGGATCCTTTTCGTGATTCGTGGACTTGGCCTTGACATTCCCTACCTATCCCCTGCTCCTGTTACAGAAATAGCTTCTGCAAAAATTAGTTGCCACTAATCATTAAGCAGGCTGCCCAACAGTTGTTGCCCATTTCGGTTGATCCTATAATGGTAAAATCAATCCTTCCTGCTCCTTTCCTTCAGCCGGAAATTCTTCTTCAGAAAAATTGCAGATTCCAGCTCTAAATTTTCCTCTAAAGAAGCAAACTTTTTTCACTCCCTGAGCAGATTTGATTCAGAAGAAATTTTACTTCTGAAGGTAAATTACAGCAAAAACTTCCGCATATATGACCATTGTCATAGAATAAGGCTTTAAACCAAAAATGAAAACGTTGTAATTACCAAAAGCAGCGGGATCTACAGGTTTTAAAAGGAAAAGAAGAGTTTAACTAATACATCAAAAGCTGATAATCGTCATAGAAATCTGCGCATTCCTGGTGCAACTTTGTATCAAATAAAAACGGAAATCATGAAAGCTTTAAATCAAATCAAAAAATTAGCAGGAGGTGTATTGATCTTATTAGTAAGTCAGGCTTCACTCGCTCAAACTTATAATTTAAACAATAACTCTTCCTCCTTAAAGGTAGACGGCACCTCCAATATTCACGATTGGACAGTGGAAGCAAAGGACCAGCAGGGAGTTTTAATTGTTGATTTAGATAACAATAACCTTGTAAAGGTTAATAAACTGGAATTTAATGTAGCTGCAGAAAGCCTGGAAAGTGGAAAAAACGGAATGGATAAAAACACCTATAAAGCTTTAAAAACTGATAAGTACAAGCAGATTACCTATAAGATGAACAAAGTCAATAGTATTGAATGTAATACACCTGGAAACTGCAAAGTAAACACAAGTGGAACTTTGACAATAGCCGGAACAACCAAACCTATAAATATCACATTTGATGCAAAAGTTACAGGTGACAAAATAACCCTAACAGGAAATAAACAAATAAGAATGACAGAATTTAAAGTAGATCCACCCACCGCCGTACTTGGAACCATCAAAACCGGAGACCAGGTTAACGTAAAATTTCAAACAACTTTTATTAAATAATTAATCACCTCAACTTTTAAAATTTATTTCAATGAAAACTTCAGTTAAATATTTAAGTATAATACTTTTAGTATTATTTGGCTTCCAAACCCAGGCACAAGATGTCAATGTAGTGGTGGTGGAAGAGGAAAATAACACCTTGTGGGATAGAAGTCTTCCTAACTTCAGATATCCTGACAGGCGGGGAATTAACAATTTCGAACCCAATAAAGACATTGTTTATGGAGAATTTGAAGGAGTGCAGGTGAGATTGGGAGGTGCTTTTGCCTTACAGTTCCAGGGGCTTGACCAGGAAAACGCCAGTTCTGTCCCGTTATACGATTTAGGATCAGATTTTAACCTTGCCACAGCAAATATGACATTTGATGTTCTACTTGCAAAAGGGGTAAGAATGCACTTAACCACTTATTTATCTTCTCAACACCACGCTGAGGCCTGGGTAAAAGGTGGTTACCTTCAAATTGATAATCTTGACTTCATTAGTGAAGGATTAGCTTCAGGTTTAATGGAGCACTTAAGGATCAAGTTTGGGCATATGGAAAACAACTATGGAGATGCTCACTTTAGAAGATCTGATAATGCTATGGCTCTTTATAACCCCTTTGTTGGAAACTATTTGATGGACAGTTTTACTACCGAGGTAGGTGGAGAATTGTATTACTTCAACAATGGCTGGTTAGGTATGGTTGGTTTTACCAATGGAAAGCTAAATCAATCTACCAGCAGTGAAGGTGGAATAAGCCCTTCTTTACTGGCAAAATTGGGATATGATAAACAAATCTCTGAAGATTTTAGGTTTAGGTTAACAGGATCTTTATTCCATAGCAATCAAAATAAGAACATTTATTTATACGCCGGGGACAGAGCCGGATCAAGGTACTACAATGTAATGAGTGGAAAATTGCCTGACGGTACCGCCATTGGAGATGGTTTTAGAGCCGGTAGAATCAATCCCGACCTTAGGAATGAGATGACCTCAATTATGATAAACCCATTCATTAAGGTAGGAGGACTTGAGTTCTTTGGAATTTATGAAACTGCATCTGGAAAATATGCTGCTGAAACTGATGAGAGAAGATGGAACCAATATGCCGGGGAGCTTATTTATAGATTTGGAGAGAAAGAGAATTTCTATTTAGGTGGCCGGTACAATACCGTAAACGGAAAACTAAGGTCTGGGGAAGATGTGACTGTAAACCGCTACAATCTTGGTGGTGGATGGTTTATGACAAAAAACATATTGACCAAGGTAGAATATGTTAACCAGGACTACAATGATTATCCTGCCAATGATATCCATTATGGAGGAAAATTCAATGGATTTAATGTTGAAGCGGTAATAAGCTTTTAATTCTAGCTCTGTATAACTAAAAGTGGGGGAATCATCCCCCACTTTTTAAATTTTAAAAGATGAAAAGTTTACTTAAATGTTTGATGATACTGTGCTTTAGCTATCATTCTCTTGCACAAACAGAAGTTGAAAAGAAGACTGTTCAAATCCTTCCCGACAGCGAATTGACGATAACGGGAGATACCAATATTAACAAGTTTAAATGTGATTATAATACTAAAAGCCTTGAAAGGACTAGGAAAGTAAAATATACTGTTGACGGCTCTACACTGGATTTTAATGATGCCTCACTTATCCTCAATAACAAAGGATTTGACTGCGGCAATAATGCCATTAACAAAGATTTCCACGCCTTACTACAAACAGATGAATATCCTGAGATCGTATTGGAGCTAAAACAATTGCACATGAAAAGTCACGATCGTGCAAAAGCAGATCTTACCATTACTATAGCCGGAAAAAGTAAAAATTACAGCCTTCCGGTAAATTTACATACCAATCCTACGTGTTTTACCGGAAAGTTGCAATTGAATATTAATGATTTCGATTTGAAACCTCCTAAGAAGATATTCGGGTTGATAGTTGTGAAAGAAGAAATTGATATAAATTTTAATTTAACGATAAATAAATTCTGATGAAAAATCAGCTAAATATAATGACAGCAGGTGAGGCAGTATCTCTTGTAAAATCGGGAAATCGCGTTTTTTTGCAAGGGGCAGCAATGACCCCCGTAGTTTTAATTAACGCTCTCTGTGACCGGTATAATGAATTGGATAAAGTAGAGTTATTTCAGATTCATACAGAAGGGGAAGCAAAATATACGACCGCACCCTATAATGAAGCTTTTATAACGAACAGCTGTTTTGTTGGCGGCAATGTAAGATCTGCTATCAACACCAGCTACGGAGCCTATATTCCGATATTTTTAAGCGAAATTCACCTGTTATTCCGAAAGAATATTTTACCCATAGATGTAGCTTTCATCCAGGTTTCTCCTCCAGATCCTCACGGGTATTGCTCTCTGGGAGTTTCTGTGGACATTACGTTACCTGCCATTCAAACTGCAAAAAAGGTCGTTGCCCAAATAAATCCTAACGTACCCAGGACTCACGGGGATGGTATAATTCACATTAGCCAGATTGATGCAGCGGTAGAAGTAAAGGATCCAATTTTTAGCCATTCCATCACCGCCCCAAACGAGGTAGAACTTCAAATAGGAAAAAATGTAGCTGAACTTGTTGAAGATGGAGCCACACTACAAATGGGAATTGGCGGAATTCCCAACGTGGTACTCAACAACTTGATGAATCATAAAAAGTTGGGAATCCATACTGAAATGTTTTCAGATGGGTTACTCCCTCTGGTAGAAAAAGGAATTATAACAGGCGAAGAAAAAAAGGTGAAAACCGGCAAAATTGTTACCTGCTTTGCAGTAGGGTCTCCAAAGCTTTACGATTTTGTAGATGATAATCCTGTGGTTCATTTCAAGGAAGCTGCCTATACCAATGATACGGCAATTATTAGAAAAAATCCCAAAGTCACTGCAATTAACAGTGCTATAGAAATTGACCTCACAGGACAGATATGTGCAGATACCATTGGAAAATTCCAATATTCGGGAGTTGGAGGCCAAATGGATTTCATAAGAGGTGCCTCTTTATCTGAAGGAGGAAAAGCAATTATAGCACTTCCTTCAGTCACCAATAAAGGGGTATCAAAAATAGTCCCCTATTTAAAAGAAGGGGCAGGTGTCACTACCACAAGGGCACACGTTCATTACATAGCTACAGAATATGGAGTGGTTAACCTATATGGAAAAAACTTAAAGCAACGTGCCAAGGCATTAATCTCCATTGCACATCCAGATCATAGAGAGCAGCTTGAACAGGATTCTTTTGAAAGGCTGAAGCATTTACATTAGTAGTACTTGAAAATCTGTAATTGGGTATCAACCCTTAAATAATTATAAAATATTCTTAAGGGGCAGGCATTATTCGGGTGATATTCCCAACTTTTATTAAAACTTTACCACTTTAGTTAAATAGATTTTAAAGTACTGAATTTCAATAGGTAAAAGCTTGTTATTGCTTATATTAATTAGAGAAATAAAAAATAAAACTATGAAAGCAATTAAAACTATTTTACTATTAGCCGTTGTTATGATGATATTCGGTTGCGGTCCGAGAGTACGAACTGTAAATCCAGACACAAATAATTTGAGCAACTACGAAACCTTTGCCTATTTGCCAAATACCAATGCCCAGGTTGAAGGAATGTCTTATAATAATGAAAACGTAAACCGATCCATTGTTGAAGCGGTAAGAGCAAATTTAAGGCAGGAAGGATTTGAACTTGAAAGAAATAATCCCGATCTACTCGTACTTATAAGTACAGCAACCGACAGGGAAATAGCCACAACAACAGATCCCGTTTATGCTACTTATCCTTATACAGGTGGAATTGGTACTGTTAGCCCATTTTATGAGCCTTATTACTACAGGGGATATGGAACCTTTACAAATTTTGCAGGATATGATATTGATACTTACGCCTATAAAGAAGGAACTCTTGTAGTTCATTTAATTGATCGTAAAACAAAAAATACTGTTTGGAAGGGTGTAGCCACAGATGCTATTTATAATCAAACTTCACCAGATGCTATTAGAAGTATGGTTAATGATATTTTCCAGGAATTTCCCGGAAGATAATATCAATAATTTAATATAGAAGAAAAGGAAGGCCTGTAGAATGATTAGCAGGCCTTCTTTTATTAGTATCAGCGGAGTTAAGGAAGCTATTTAAGATCCAGGTAAGGAAAGAGATAAAAGTTATTTTTTAAACTGATTTCACGATCCCCAATGGATTTTCATACATTAGGTTAACATTAAAAAATTAAAGACCATGAAAAGCAATTTTAATGAAATAATAAAAGACGATAAACCTGTTTTGGTTGATTTTTATGCTGAATGGTGCGGGCCCTGTAAAGCTTTGGCTCCAATTTTAATAGATGCAAAAGCAGAACTTGGGGATGAAGTAAAAATTGTAAAGGTCGATGTGGATAAAAATCAGGAACTTGCGGGAAAATACCAGGTAAGAGGAGTTCCTACAATGATACTATTTAAAAA
>CAZXEY010000094.1:9103-11913 GCA_964639695.1 uncultured Antarcticibacterium sp.
AACTTTGGCGACAATCCGGAGTATTGCAGAAATCGGAAATTGTTCAATTAATAAGATCCCACCAATAATCAAGGATGATCAACGAGGACCTCCTGCTGGAATATGGTGCGAAAAAGATCTCTTATACCAGGGGGGATCAACTATTCCGGGAAGGGGATACAGCTTTAAATTATTACCAGGTTTCTTCAGGAGAGGTAAAAATGAATAACTTTAACCTGGATGGAAAGGAATTTATTCAGGGGATCTTCAATGAAGGGCAAAGCTTTGGAGAGCCTCCTCTTTTTGCAGATGTAAAATATCCTGCCAATGCTGAAGCTCTTTCAGAATGCGAAGTGATTCAGCTTCATAAAGCAAGTTTCTTTGAGCTATTAGCTGCCAATCCGGAGGTTCACCTGAAGGTCACCAAAACCTTAGCAAACCGGCTGTACTATAAAGCCATTATGGCTTCTGAAATTTCCAGCCAGGAACCTGAACACAGGATCCTACGAATCCTGGATTACCTCAAAAAAAATGTGCATAAAATGGAGGGCAAATTTACCTACAAAGTAGATCTTACCCGGCAGCAAATTGCAGATCTCACAGGTCTAAGAGTAGAAACGGTTATAAGAGCTACTAAAGCTTTGGAAAAAAAAGGAGAACTAAAGATAAAGAACCGTAAAGTTTATCGCTAAACCACTTTAATAAGCTTTCCTTCAGCGGCTTAAAAGGATAAAACTTTTAAAAAAACTGGCCCTTATATGATCGCGATCATATTTTATGCGGTACTCCCACTGTAATTTTACATAGTAATTATAAAATGATTATTATGAAACTTTACAAGATGTTATATCAGGATTTTGAAGAATTATATGTGGGTTATTCTGCACTGGCAGTTATTTTATCCAGTTGTATAGGATCTGCAGCAGCTTTGGTAATTCTTATGAACGGGCACGATCTATTTCAAATGATACAGTTGTTCCTGGTAGTGGTAGTTTGTATGACTTATAATGCCACTGTGCTGGCTCAACTAAAACCAAGGGTAGTTTTCAATTCTTTAATAATTAGTTTATTGGTAAGTACTTTATTGATCGTTTACAATGTTTTTCTGCGCTATCAGTTTTAAAGTTCAATAGAATCGAAAGTGGAAAGAGCAATCAAATTAGATTAATTTGCTTTTTCAGTTTTACATTTACAACAGGAATGAAAAAAGATATTCAAAACAGGGGTGATGTTTTTGCCCTTGTTTCTACTTTTTACAGCAAAGTAAGAAAGAATAAAAAGATAGGCCATTTCTTTAATGAAAGTATTCAGGATTGGCCGGCACACCTGGAAAAGTTAACCGATTTTTGGGAAACAAATCTTTTTATGGTGGCAAAATTTCGCGGAAATCCTGTGCGTGCCCATAAGGATGTAGACCAAAAATATAATCATTCGGTTGAGCAAAAGCATTTTGGCGAATGGCTGAATATGTGGTTTGCAACGATAGATGAAATGTTTGAAGGAGAAAGAGCAAACATTGCCAAGAACCGGGCAAGAAATATGGCTCATAATTTATTCATGAATATGTATATGAGCAGGCAGAAGAGATAAAATTAATTCTTCTTAAAATAAAAAAACCTGGAGAAATCTCCAGGTTTTTTCGTTTAAATAGTCATTGAAAACAATTGTGTTTCGGGTTTATTTCGTTGCAAAAGAAGATCGAAAGCCATACAAACATTTCTCACGTATGGCCTCCCTTTTTCTGTAATTACAATACTATTTGAAAAAATTTCCACCAAACCGTCGGTTTCCATCTCTTTCAGCTTGATTAGCACGTCTGGAATTTCTTCGAAATAAAGATGTTTATCATTCCACGCAGTGGTAAGCCTGCACATTAAATTCAGGATATGTTGACGAATTACTTCATCCTCCTCATTTAAAATATGTCCTCGGTAAAGCGGCAACTCATTCTTCTCCATCCTGTCGTAATAATCCTCGATCTTTTTTTCATTTTGGGCAAATCCGCTCCAGCTGTCACTAATGGCCGAAACTCCCAGGCCAACCATAACTTTGGTCTTCGAAGAAGTATAGCCCATAAAATTCCGGTGTATTTTTTTATTTTCCACCGCTTTATAAAGAGAATCTGTTCTCAAAGCAAAGTGATCCATACCAATTTCAATATAGCCGGCTTCGGCAAGAAGATATTTGCCAAGTTCGTACATTTCCCGCTTTACATCTGCAGGTGGAAGATCAGAATCTTTAAATCCGCGTTGACCATTCCCTTTGATCCATGGCACATGGGCATAACTATAAAAAGCAATCCTGTCTGGCAACAACTCCTTGGTCTTGGCAATTGTAGTCCTTACGTGCTCCACCGTTTGTAAAGGGAGTCCGAATATTATGTCGTGACCAACAGAGTTAAATCCTGCCTGTCGGGCATTTTCTGTCGCACTTTTCACACGAGTAAATGGCTGAATTCTGTGAATTGCCCTTTGCACCTCTACATTATAATCCTGAACCCCATAACTCACCCTGCGGAAACCTAGCTCATACAGCATCTTAAGATGAGCTATAGTTGTATTATTCGGATGCCCCTCAAAACTAAAATCATAGCCAGGGGCTATTTTTGCTTTTTCAAGTAAGCCATTGATCAGTTTTTCCAGATTTTCAGGAGAAAAAAAAGTTGGAGTGCCTCCTCCTAAATGGATTTCTTTTATCATGGGTTTTTGCCCGAATAACTTTATATAAAGATCCCATTCCTTCAGCACAGCCGAAATATAAGGTGATTCTACCTCGTGCCTTCTGGTAATACGTTTATTACATCCACAAAATGTGCAGAGGCTTTCACAATA
>CAZXEY010000095.1:0-11901 GCA_964639695.1 uncultured Antarcticibacterium sp.
TCTGCCATTCTTTTGGTAAGAGTAGTTACTAAAACCCGTTGATCTTTTTCTGATCTTATGTGGATTTCCTCAATAAGGTCATCAATTTGATTTAAACTGGGCCGTATTTCAATGATTGGATCCAGAAGTCCTGTAGGACGAATAACCTGTTCCACATAAATTCCTTCAGTTTTTTGAAGTTCATAATCTGCAGGAGTCGCACTCACATAAATTACCTGATTCTGCAGCGCTTCAAACTCTTCAAATTTTAATGGCCGGTTATCCATTGCGGCAGGTAACCTGAAACCATAGTCAACCAAAGTTTCTTTTCGTGACCTGTCCCCGCCATACATGGCATGTACCTGTGGAATGGTAACATGGCTTTCATCCACTACCATAATGTAATCATCTGGAAAATAATCCAGTAAACAGAATGGCCGTGTTCCCGGCAAACGTCCATCCAGGTACCGGGAATAATTTTCAATTCCTGAGCAATACCCAAGTTCCCTGATCATTTCGAGGTCGAAATTAGTACGCTCGTCCAACCTTTTGGCCTCAAGGTGTTTTCCAATATCCCTGAAGTAATCAATCTGCTTTACCAGGTCATCCTGGATTTCCCTTATTGCTCCCTGAAGAACATCGGGGGAAGTAACAAACATATTTGCCGGATAAATATTCAGCCGTGTATACTTCTCTACAAGTTTATTCGTAACAGGATCGAAAGCCTCAATTTCCTCAATATCGTCTCCGAAGAAATGAATTCGAAAAGCATTATCAGCATAACTTGGAAAAACATCTACTGTATCCCCTTTAATCCTGAAGTTCCCGTGATTAAAATCGGCTTCAGTCCTTGAATAGAGGCTTTGAACTAAGGAATGCAAAAATTTGGTACGGGAAATATGCATATCCCGCTCTATTGTGATAACGTTCTTTTTGAATTCCACGGGATTTCCAATACCGTAAAGACAGGAAACAGAGGCTACAACTATAACATCGCGGCGGCCGCTCAATAAAGAGGAAGTTGTGCTTAACCTCAACTTTTCAATTTCTTCGTTGATCGAAAGATCTTTTTCTATGTAAGTTCCCGAGGAAGGAATAAAGGCTTCCGGTTGGTAATAATCATAATAACTAACAAAATATTCTACGGCGTTATCGGGAAAAAACTGTTTAAATTCAGAATAAAGCTGTGCAGCTAAAGTTTTATTATGCGCCAAAACGAGGGTAGGACGTTGAACTGTTTCTATAACATTTGCAACAGTAAAGGTTTTACCCGATCCCGTAACCCCTAACAGGGTTTGATATTGATCATTTTTTTTGATTCCGGAAACCAGCTGCTTTATCGCCTGTGGCTGGTCTCCGGTAGGTTTGTAGTCTGACTTAATAGTAAATTTCATGAATCTTTTGCGTTTGCCTCACGAAAATACGCAATAATAGTGCCTATTCAAACTGAGAATAAGATTGTTGCCTCCCTTCGGGTTTTGAAATGAAGATTAACCAGGGAAGAACTAAATCTTTAAATGCTATAAATCCCTTTTCTTCAGAAGTTTTAAAGAGAAAAATACAAACAGGAAAATCCAGCAAATGACGATCAACAACTGGTACCAGTGAATGCCATAATCTTTACTAAGATCTGACCCAATCTGGTTTGCAGCAGTTTGTATAAATCCTAATCTGGAAAATGGTTCAATTACCAGGTTGCTCATGGCAGTAAGCGGGAAGAACTGCATAATATTTTCGGCTATTTCGCTATCGCGAAAGATCTTCCATTCCAGCACACCAAAGAGTATACTTTCTGCTATCCACCAAATAAAAAGAAAACCAAGGGCAAACGCCGATCTTTTTACCAGGATCCCAAGAAATAAACAGAACGCAAAGAATCCTGTAAGCTTAATGAAATATGCAAAAAGATATTCCATATCTGAAAATATGATGGATACTTCATTATAATCAGAAAAAATGAGTCCAAGAACTAAAGACACAAGGAAAAGAAAAATAGTAGAAATAACAGCAAACAGGAGTACAGTAAGGAACTTTGAAAGTATAAATTCCTTTTTGCTCAAACCATCTATAAGATTTTGTTTTAAAGTCCGGTTGCTGTATTCATTAGACATCATCGAGACAATTACAATGGCCAGGAAAAGCTTTAAAGTTGCGGCAATGTAACTGTTGAAATGCCAGATAAAAGGAAAATTAAATATTCCCTGGTCTGCAAGACGAAAATGTACAGCCCCCAAATCAAATTCTATGGAGGCAATAAGGGCTATGAAAGTTATTAAGATAAAATAAGTGAAAGTAAGGACCTTTGCCGACCTGCTGTACTTTAGCTTATGTAGTTCTATATCGAGTAATCTTGTGATCATTAGTTGGAAATTTTGTTGGTCAATTGTAAAAATTGTTCTTCAAGGCTTTCTTTCCTTTTTACCAGGTAAGAAAGAACAATTCCTTTGCTAAACAGGAAGGAGTTAAGAGTTTCGGCATCCATTGGTTCTTCCAGAAAAGCTTTCACTATTCCTTCATTATATTCAACAACCCCTATAGAAGGATGATCCTGAAGTATAGCCTGTAACCTTTCCGTCTCATTGGCTTTAAGCTCAAAGAATCCATGGCTTGCGTTCATCTCATCCACTCTTCCACTGTAAAGTTTGACTCCCTTACGGATTATCACTACGTGAGAACAAACTTTTTCAACTTCATCCAATAGGTGAGAGGCTAAAAGTATGGTAGTTCCTGTAGCGGCAATTTTCCTGATGATCTCCCTTATTTGATGAATTCCCTGGGGATCTAATCCATTTGTAGGTTCATCAAGAATAAGGATTTCAGGATCGTTCAATAAAGCTGAAGCTATTGCCAAACGCTGTTTCATACCCAGGGAAAACGTTCTAAACTTGCTGTCTTTCCTGTCAAGTAAACCTACGATTTCAAGTTTTTCGGTAACTTTTTCAGGTTTAACGCCCTTTATTTTACAAACCAGTGTAAGGTTTTGAACAGCAGTCATATAAGGGTAAAAGTTGGGATGTTCAATGATTGCTCCTACTTTTTTTAGGGCTTCATGAGTAGATTCAGATCCATCAAACCAGTGAAAATTTCCACTGGTTTTGTTGACAACATTAAGTACCATGCCCAAGGTGGTAGATTTACCACTTCCGTTAGGCCCTAAAATTCCATAAACGTTCCCTTTTTTAATCGTAAAGGAAAGATCGTTTACGGCAGTTAATGCGCCGTACCTTTTGGTGAGATTATTTAGGGTAAGAATTGTTTCCAAACTCGATGAGGTTTATAAATATGACGCCGAAGTTAACGTTTTGTTACAAGAGATATTAACGAGAAAATGTATTTTTGAAAAAACCCCTCCTATGGAAGAGAAATTAATGTCCAGAAAAAAGCCTTCTTTTCCGGTTAATGAAAAGTTAAACGCTTATCTGGCAAAATATAACAGGAATACAAAAATCCCCGTTTTTTATGATGACTTGTTGCGTTTTTCAGGATCTATTGCAGTTTATGACCGTCATGATGAAGATACTCTTTGGGTACGGTGCTATTATTCCGAACACGAGAGGGTAGAAATCGATGAATCCTTAAAGCATGTCTATACAATACTCCATTCCGATGGAAGTGATGATTCTTTGGACTACCTGAGTGTGGACGCAATAGATTACTGCACTTTTGGAAATTCCAAACCTTTCAGGATAAAGGTTAGGAATATCCTTAACGACAGTTTTACGTATTTCTATGTGAAAATGGCCGATTCATCCAGGATCTATGGATTGGAACTGGAGCATATTCTTTCGCCGCACCGAATAAATTTTCTTGTTTCTAAAGACACTTTAATTGAGGAACACATTGCTGGAATCCCCGGGGATGTTTTTATCGAAGATGAACTTCCACTTTGCGATGACCGGGCGAAAACTCAAATTGCAAAACAGTTCGTAAAGTTTAATGAACGCTGCATGGTGCGGCTATTAGGGGATATGCGTTCCTATAATTACGTGGTTATACCCACTCATGATTTTGATCACGTAGATTATACCATCCGGGCAATAGATTTTGATCAGCAGTGTTATGAAGGAAATTTAAAAGTTTACCGTCCACAGTTTTTTAAAGAAAATTATAAAATGGTCCAGCTGGTAACTGAAAGGTTACAGGACAATTCCATTGAGCAGTACCGCCGGGAGGAGAGATCTTTACTCGCCAAAAGAATGATCAATGCCAGTACACGATTTAAGGAGCTAATAAGATGTATGATCAACGACCACGTTTCTACCCAGGAAAATGTGAGGCAACTGCGAAAGGATCTTTATTTATTGACTACCGACATGAAATTTAAAAGAGCACGTACGATGGGACAGATCCTACGCACGGCTCTTGAATTTGTTAAACGTAACTATGAAGATGTCTACACCTCTAAAGTTTAGCTCTTCTCTTCCTTATTAAAATAAACGAGGTAATAATACATCTGTTTTTCTTCGTCCCAACCTTTTTCTACAAATTTCTCTGCAGATTCCGGATTAATAAAATCCAGCTTTATTTGAATATTGGTATCCAGGTTGATCGTATTCTTAATTGATTTTCTTGCCGCAGTAACTGCTTTATTGGCAATAGGAAATTCTGTTAGGTCTTCAATTTTATATTTGGGAGCTTTTTCGGTTTTGTAGTTCCTGAATTCAGGAATTAAATCTGGATTATCCATAACAGAATTCAGGAAGTTTGTCTCCTCAAATTCATCATTTTTGGCGAAATAATCCACGCTTCGATTCATGAACATCACTTCCTGCTTCTTATCTTCTGCAGGAAAAACAACGTCCTTTGCGAAATTCTGACAAAACTTAAGATACTTCTTCGTGTAAAAATTTTCATCGGCAAGAACATCTACTCCAAGGAAATTTTCCAGCCAGTATTTTGTATCGTATTTATTGGAATCTACAGAAAGGATTTTATAACCTTCAGCTCTGTTCCTGTTAAGAATTAGAGCTCCTTTATCCAGTTTATTAAGATTAATCCCCTGCTGAATAATCATTTCAAGTATGCTTTCTTTTTCCTGGAACTGAAGAAAATCATGCTTTAATTCAGACTTAAAGATCCCGATAGCAGATGTTTTTTCATTATCCAGCAAAACATTTTCAAAGTAAACTACATATACTTCCCCACTTTTAATATGAGGATGTGAGGATTGTTCAAACAACAGGGCAGTTATTTTTTTCGAATAATCATGAACTTTATCTGGCGTATCAAAGATTTGGTTTGCCAGGTTAAAGAGCTCATTAAATTCAAGATCTGTCTCGTGAAAGAACTGGTAATAAGTTTCTTCCTTTTCACGAAATGGTTTTAGAAAATATTCCTTTATTAAAGGAGTAATCTCATCATTTAGCTGAAAAGGGGCAGCAGATAAAAATATATTCTCGTTACGGCTTTTATTTCCCACCCTGTGAATAGAGAGGGATTCAATTTGAGCATTGAATAAATTGATCATGTTGTTTATTGGGGTTAACTGATGCTTAAGAGTTTAAAGCTTCAGGTAAAATTTTTAATTCCAGTTCTCGTCAAAGGGAAGGTCATCGTAATCCTCAAGATCGAAATCAGCATCATAATCTTCTTCCAGATTTCCTCTATCGGCAATAAATTCTTTATCGGGAGCTTCCAAAGGTATCTGGCCGTGCACAAACATAAGGTTAGGATAATCCCGTCCTTCTTCCACTTCAGCAATCTCGCCTAGTTCAATTAGAAAGGTCCACATATTCAGGAAATCGTATACATAGATGAGTTTCGTTTCTTCTTCAGAAACAACAGTATCTAAGGTTGTTTCGTTCATTAGCCTTATATTATCCTCGCCATCACCCTCATTCAAATCAAACTGTGGGATTTCCTCTCCCTGATTCCAGCTTTCATCACTGGTGTAGAAAGAAGCCATCTCAGTTCCATCAAATCCAAAAGCATTTACAATACTATTATGAAAATCCTCAAGAGTACTTTCCTGCAAAAGCTCGATATCCCTAAAAACATCTTCTTCTGCATCAAGAATCACTCTAAATCTATAAACCATATTAACAATTTTAGAGGCCAAAGTTACAAACTTTTAACCTTATGTGGGGCACTGAAAGTTTGTAATAAAACATAAAATTGAATCCCAAACAGGATGGAAGCTAATACGAGATGCAAAGGTTGAGATAACAGCGGAAAGTCGAAATTAAACATGGCAATACCTGTTATGATCTCCAGAAGTAACAACACCATAACCCAGTTTAAATAGCGAAAACCAAAATTTTGCTTGCGGTTCTGCCACCATAAAAACAGGTTTACCAAAAGAACAAGGATTGAAAAAGAACGATGAACATAAAAGGTGATTGTTGGATATTCCAGCCACAGGGCTTTAGCTTCGCTTCCCAAAGCTTTGATTTGTTCATCCACCAGTTGCCTTACCTGGGTTCCTAAAATCACCTGTACCAGTGTAAGGATCAATGCCAGGATCATTAGATTTTGAAACGTGGACGTTTTAGCCTGGTATTCATTTTCCTTTTGGGTTACCTGCAGCAGGTAAAGGATCACGGCTACTATAACCAGGGCCATAACCATATGAATAGTGATCTTCACCGGTGAAAGTACAGAATATACTACCGTTGCTCCCAACCACGCCTGGAAACCCATTAAAAATGCGGTAAGCCAGGAAAGGAGCGGGATTCTTTTTTTCGTTCTCCAGAAGGGTATGGAAAGGAAAGCCATAATTAATACCGCAAAACCTGCCAGTGCCCCAAATAATCTGTTAATATATTCGATCCAGGTATGCCAGGGGTTAAACAGGGCATAATCGTGTTTTGTGTAGGTCTCCCAATTATTCTGATTATAAGTTTCTCCTGAAGTAAAATCGGAAGCTGCAACCACCAGCGTCTCACCGACAATGATGATCTGGCCTTCCTCATAGAGCCTGTTAGGTTGGAACTGAAGTTCAGTAATTTCAGAAGGAGGTATGTAATACCCAAAGCATTTTGGCCAATCTGGGCAACCCATTCCAGATCCTGTCATTCTCACCATGGCACCGGCTACTATGACCAGATAAACCAGGATCAAAGAAATCTTTACAAAATTCCTGTACATTATTTATATTATTTACTGCTAAGAGAACTTATTATTTTTGATGTACTACCAGGCCAATTTCCCGGCCTTTTCTAAGCATATAATCCCTCGCAGCTTCATATTCATTGGGAATTTCTCCTTCTAAAATTGCTTCTTTGATAGCCTCTTTTATGATTCCAATCTCTCGGGAAGGCTTGAGATCAAAAGTTTCCATAATTTCTTCACCCGATACGGGAGGTTGAAAATTCCGAACGTGATCTCTTTCCTCGACTTCTTTGATTTTCTCCCGAACCTTTTGAAAGTTGTTATGGTACCTCTTGTATCGCTTAGGATTCTTTGTGGTAATATCTGCCTCACATAAGATCATAAGATCTTCAATATCTTCCCCTGCATCAAAAATTAACCTTCTCACGGCAGAATCTGTCACATGTTCATCTACAATCGCAATAGGGCGGGAGCTCATAAGAACAAGCTTCTGTACATACTTCATTTTTTCATTAAGCGGCATTCGCAGTTGCTTGAAAAGTTTATAAACCATTTTCGCACCTACGAACTCGTGCCCGTGAAAAGTCCAGCCAATCTTCTTGTCAAATTTTTTTGTGGGGGCTTTTCCTATATCGTGAAGTAAGGCCGACCATCGCAACCAGAGATCATCTGTATTTTGTGAAATATTATCAACCACCTCCAGCGTATGCCAAAAGTTATCCTTGTGTTTTTGACCTTCAATTTCCTCTATTCCTTCCAAAGCTGTTAACTGCGGAAGTATTAATGGAAGTAACCTTGTTTTGTGCAATAGTGCAAACCCTTTTGAAGGTTTATCAGAGAGGAGAATCTTATTGAGTTCATCAACAATACGTTCCCGCGAAATAATATGGATCCTTTCTCTATTTCGTTCAATAGCCAATAAGGATTCCTTCTCAATTTGAAAATTGAGCTGAGCAGCAAAACGAATCCCCCGCATCATTCTTAAAGGATCATCAGAAAAAGTTATGTCAGGATCAAGCGGAGTGCGAATAATTTTGTTATGTAAATCTGCAAGTCCGTTAAAAGGATCCAGCAGGTCTCCGTAATTGTTTTGGTTCAGGCTAAGAGCAAGAGCGTTAATAGTAAAATCACGCCTGTTTTGATCGTCCTCCAAACTTCCATCTTCCACTACGGGATTGCGGCTGTCTTCGCTGTAACTTTCTTTGCGTGCACCTACAAATTCTATTTCGAGGTTTCCGTATTTTAGCATTGCAGTCCCAAAATTTTTGAAGATCTGGACTTTTGGTTTTCGCGGCAAAAGAGCAGAAACTTTTTGCGCCAATTCTATTCCACTGCCTACAGCGACTATATCAATATCCTTTGCTTCTCCACGTTCAAGAAAAAAATCCCGAACAAACCCTCCAATCACATAGCTTTCAAGCTGAAGTTCCTTTGCGGCGAGGCAGATTATCTTAAAAATATCATGGTGGAGTGCGTGCTGGTAATTCTTGTTATTGGGCATGTTTTATTTTCGTATCACTTTCACGGTCATATCGTTACCAATTTTAATAACGGCCGAAGGTTTGTCAGAAACTTTTGAATGTTGCAAATTTACTATATAGTCTACACCTTTTAAAATTTCAGGAACTATTTGGGAAAAAGAATGAGGGGTTGGTTCCCCGCTAATATTTGCAGAGGTTGATACCAAAGGTTTTCTCAACCGGTAGATTAACTGCTCACAGAATTGGTGTTTTACCACCCTTATAGCCAGAGTATCATCTGGAGCAATCAGGTTTTTAGCCACACCTACAGGTTTATCATAGATGATAGTAGTGGGAGTTTCAGAAACATCGATAACATCATAAGCAGGATCAGGCACTTCTTTGATGTATTGCTCCAGCATTGCTACAGAATTTACAAGGCAAATAAGAGCCTTACTTTCATTTCTTTGCTTAAGAACTAAAATCCTTTCAACTGCGCTGGCATTGGTAGCATCGCACCCAATTCCCCAAACTGTATCTGTAGGATATAAAATTATTCCTCCCGATTTTAATACCTCAAAGGCATTTGCCACTTCTTTTTTAAGATCTTCCATTTAAAACTTCTTTATAGGTTGTAAATGTTTGTTTGGCCATCTCGTGTGAGTTGAATTTTCCCATGATTAAATTAGAAGAAAAACCTGTAAAATGTTCTCTCAAAACTGGGTTATTTTTTAGTTTTAGCACGTGTTCTGCCAGTTTTTTATAATCCTTTACGGGAGCAAGCAATCCATTTTTGCCGTGTTCTATGATTTCCGGAATTCCACCCGCATCTGTACTAACCACCGGCACCTTGTAATAAAATGATTCATATATAAACTGCGGGATTCCTTCACTTTCTGATGTCATTACAGATACATCGAACTGCGGGATCAAAGTCGCCGCTTCGGGCATCCCGTTAAGAAAGCTGAATTTATTTTCAAGCTGAAACTTTTTTACCAGGTTTTGCAGGCTGGGAGTGAGTCGGGAAAATTCCCCAATTTGGATGAAATGAATGTCTTCTATCTTTTGATTATTGACTACTTCATTTGCCAGGTGGACTAAAACCGATAGATCCTTAGGCCATTGATGATTTGCAATATTACCTACAATAAAATCTCCATCCTTCAGGTTCAGTTTTTTCCTAAGGCTGAAATTTGAGCTGAGGATCTTGTCTTTTAAACCAGTGCCGTGATAGACCCGTAGCAAACTATCCTTATTCCTGATTCCTTTTTCAGCGATGGATTTACTGGCTTCAGAAACACAAAGGATCTTTTTAAGCTTTGGGTAATTGTATTTATAAAGAGTTAATCTTCTTTTCCGTATTGGAAAGGATGTTTTCTTGCTAAAAATAAAAGGCGGTAGATCCCCCAGGTGATCCCCCATTACTGCCAGGGAGAGAGCAGTGGAATCGTGGATATGTATAAGATCAATCTTCTTTTCCTTACATACATTGTTAATTCTAAGAAAGAAAAAAGGATCTACTTTAAATAGTAGAACTGAAGGAATAAGATTCTTGTAATTTTTGCTTTTTAGTCTTTTGTGCAGAAAACCATTTTTAATACAGAGAATATAATTATTAACGTGGGGTGCTATTTCCCCAAGCTCCTCACACAGGTTTTCAAGATGTTTTTCACCACCACCCCAGTTTTTTACGGCAGATAAATGCAGGATGTTCATAATGAGGCGGTTAATATTTCAGGTGAAAAAAGGATTTTTATACGGTGCAAAATTAATGTTTTTAACCTGAATATGCTTCCGGAAAAACTGAAAGACCTACATTTCAAATTTTTCAAAGGTGTGGGTTAAAAGTTTATTAAATAACATTTACTTTGAACTTCAAATTATAAGTTTTTTATGAGGATACTACATGTTTCAGGTGCAAAAAGCTGGGGAGGTAATGAACAGCAACTCCTTTTATTGATAAAAGGAATGGAGGAAAGAGGTTTTCCGCAGTTTTTGCTCTGTTTTAAAGATACCATCCTTGAACAATTGGCGACATCTACTACAGCAACTGTTTATGCTGTGGAAAAGGCAAGTAATTATTCCTTTTCCTATATGAAAAAGTTTCAGGAAATAGTTGCTGCCAATGAAATAGATATTATTCATTTGCATACCAGTGACGCCCTCACAAGATTTGTTGCTGCAGATTCTATACGACAGTTTAAAGCTAAAACGATCTTTTCCAAAAAAGGAATGGGAAGCAGCAGTAGTTTCCTCAGCAAGATTAAATACAATTATAAAAACATTGATAAGATCTTATGTGTTTCAAAATATGTAGAAGACAATTTTAAGGAAGCCTTATCTAAAAAAAATTACCCCAAGCTCGCCGTGGTTTACGATGGGGTGGAGGGGAAGGAGGAGAAATTTACGACTCCATTTTTATTGAAAGAGAAATATAAGACAGGAGATAAATTATTACTTGGAAATATTGCAAATCATTCCAAAGCAAAAGATTTAAAAACCCTGATCAAAACGATACATATCCTGGTAAACGAATTAAAGATGGAAGATATTCATCTTATCCAGATCGGGGCTTTTTCAAAATATACAAACGAACTGCAGGAACTTGTAAAGGAAAACAAACTGGAATCCTACGTAAGTCTTACAGGATTTATCGAAAATGCATCAGCTTTTCTTGATCAATTTGATATTTTTGTAATGTCATCTTTAAGAGAAGGTGGGCCCTCATCGGTTCTTGAAGCATTTTACCATAAAGTTCCTGTTGTCTCCACCAGGGTAGGAATTGTTGATGAAACCATAAAAGATGGTACCAATGGTTTTGTGGCAGAAGTTGGAAATGCACGCCAATTAGCCGAAAAAATTGTAGTGCTCAAAAATTCAGAAGAACTTAGGAAACAATTTGCAGAAAGATCCTATTCTTTGTTTATGGATCAATTCACAGTTGATCATTTTGTAGAGAACACCTTGTTCCATTATCAGGAATTGATGAAGTCGCTATAGGTACTGGCTAATTCCTTTATCAATTCTTTTTATTTTCTTTTGTGTGGTTTCTTCTTCAATCTTCAAATTCGCAGCAATGTGGGATTTGTTTTGTTCAGGATGATAAATATGGAAGGCCACTCCTTTATATTTTAATCTCTTTCCTTTAACACCGTTATTCAATAATCGCTGAGCCATCTCACTATCATCTATTCCCCATCCTACAAGATCCTCGTTAAATCCATTAATGGCCAGAATATCTTCTTTCCAATAGGAAATATTACAGCCTCTCAGTTTCTTGGAGCGCACTGTTTCTTCAGGAGTTATTGCAGCCAGGATGGGTATACGCAAAGTCCGGGTTCGTTTTTTTATTCCTTCAGAAAAGAAACTAAAGTCTGTTTTTCTTTCGCTGAAAAGCTTCGGAAGAAATTTT
>CAZXEY010000096.1:0-11812 GCA_964639695.1 uncultured Antarcticibacterium sp.
ATGAACTGGAACCAAATAGTCTTCGGCTTCCGGTACTAATTAAAAAATACATTAAGCAAAATGCTCGCGTGGTAGCTTTTAATGTTGACCCTTTATTTAATGATGCGGTGGATGGATTAATGTACATTAAAATTGCAGATCTTCCAGAAAGTACCGTAAAACCAGTTTTTGAAGAGTTTCAGAAAGAACTGGAAAAAAAGGCGCACTTAACCGAATAGTTACGCCTCAGGAAAACAGCTGTTAATTTCATGTTATTCCCAATATATCTCGGGGGATTCCCTTTTAAGATCCTTATATTATTGAAAATAAAAGATGTAATCATGGAAAAGATATTAATAGCAGGAGCTACAGGCGATACAGGAAAACGTATAATAGAAATTTTAAATAATTCCCAGACTTTCGATCCGGTGGCTATGGTTCGTAAAAAAGAGCAACAGGAAATGTTTGAGGATATGGACATAAAGACTGTTTTGGCAAATCTTGAAGAGGATGTTGATCATGCTGTTAAAGGAATGGATAAAGTAATTTTTTGCGCAGGTTCTGGTGGTGATACCGGGGAAGAGAAAACTATTGCAGTAGATCAAAACGGGGCCATTCGGTTAATTGATGCCTCAAAAAAAGCAGGAATTAAAAAATTTGTCATGCTCAGTTCGATGGGTGCAGATGATCCATCACAAAATGAGAAAATGAAAACCTATTTGGAGGCTAAGAAAAAAGCCGATGAACATTTAAGGGCCAGCGGAATTCCATATACTATTGTGAGACCGGGTGCTTTGACAGATGATATGGGATTAGCAAAGGTGAAAGTAGCAGAAAAGCTTAATGAAAAAGGAGAAATTTCCAGGGATGATGTTGCCTTTTTACTGGTGATGAGCCTTGCCGATCCATTAGTTAAAAATCAGACTTTTGAAGCAATTGAAGGAGAGGAGCCTATAAAAAATGCATTACTGGATCTTAGCAGACAAAATAACTAATGAAGCCATTAAGAAAGGATCTTGAGCCTGGCAGCAGGGTTCAGGTGATTCAAAAACAGGATCAGAGAGCAGGGGTTTTAACGGAAGGGATAGTAGCTGATATTCTTACCAAATCTCCTTCCCATCCCCACGGAATTAAAGTGAAGCTGGAAAGCGGGGAAGTAGGAAGAGTACAGGAATTGATGGAATAAGCTTTTTTATTCTGAATGAAGCGCAGCGAAATGAAGAATCTCAATGAAGCAGAAACTAAATTGTTTTTGAACCTTCCCCAAATCGCAAAATAATTTTATCTGCGATTGTGGTGGCCAGTTTTTCGTGGGACTCTAAAGTCCACCCCGCAACATGCGGACTAAAAATTACATTTTCCAGAAACATTAATTCCTGTAAAGCTTCAGGTACTTCTTTTTCAGCAAAAAGTTGTTCAAAAGAACTTTTTTCATATTCAAGAACATCTAACCCTGCTCCTAAAATTTTTCCTTCAATAAGGGCAGAAACGAGATCTGCTGTTACCACGCTTTTACCCCTTGCAGTATTTAAAAACCAAAAAGGTTTTTTAAATTCATTAATAAAATCAGAATTGATCATTCTATCTGTTTCCTTTGTCCAGGGAGTATGAAGGCTTAAAACATCTGCTTTATCAAAGATTTCTGCCAATTTTACCTGCTTGGCATTTTCATCCCCCACTCCTTCTTTAATATCATAACAAAGCACCTCAACGTCAAATCCTCTCAATTTTCGGGCAAAAGATTTTCCCATATTACCATACCCAATGATTCCCACCGTTTTCCCCTCCAGTTCCAGGCCTCTGTTAGATTCCCGGTACCAAAATCCTTTTCGTACTTCTCTGTCAGCTTTATTCAGTTTATTAAACAGGGATAGCAACATTCCAAGTGTGTGTTCCCCAACCGCATTTCTATTTCCTTCCGGGGCCGAAAATAAGGCTATTCCCTTCTCTTCTGCAGCTTCCACATCAATACTCTCAAGTCCCGCTCCAACACGGGCTATAAATTTCAAATTTGGAGCAGCTTCAATAAATTCCCTGTCAATGGTAAATCTGCTCCTTATAACAATTCCGTCATAAAGATGTTGATTTTCCAAAATTTGTTCTTTGGTATAAGTGTACCCTTCAACATTCTGGTGACCGGCCTGTTCCAGTTTTTTTTGTAGCAGAGGATGATTACTGTCTGCGTGAAGAATGATCAACATAAATTATATTTTGGGATATTCCTGTACTGATAATTCATGGTTAACATTCCCTGTATGTTTTATACTTAATTTTTCAAAAAGCATAATATGAACCTCTTCCCCATCTTTTGTCATAGGGCAATGTTCTACACCTTTAGGAACAACAATAATTTCCCCTTGTTCTACTTTTTCTGTACGATCTCTAAACTGAATAAATAAAGTTCCTTGCACAACCTGAAAAAGCTCATCTTCTTCCTCATGTTTATGCCAAACAAATTCTCCTTTCACTTTAGCAAGCAGTACCTGCATATCATTAACAACAGCTATTTGGTGAGGATGCCAGTGTTCGCTAAACCGGGTTAATTTTTCTTTTGGATTAATGGTATTCATATAAATGTTGATCTGGATTAAAATCCGAAGATTAATTTTGCGATAGTGAAATAGATAAGGATGCCAAAAATGTCATTACTGGTTGTAATAAAAGGGCCGGTGGCCATAGCAGGATCTATTCCCTGTTTATCAAGTATAATAGGAACAAAAGTTCCAATAAGAGAGGCTATAATAATTACAGATATTAAAGAAATACCTACAGTTATTCCGAATATAAATTCAAATCCGAGTAAATAATAAGCTCCCAGGCAAAGAATAATTGCCAGTACCACACCATTAAAAAGACTGAGACCTATCTCTTTAAGCAACCTCATCACTAAAGTCCCTCTTAAACTTTTATTTGCCAAACCCTGCAACACAATTGCTGAAGATTGTACTCCCACATTTCCCGCCATTGCAGCAATTAACGGAACAAAAAAGAACAATTCCCCATAAGTTTCCATCGCGCCTTCAAAAGTTCCCAAAACGGTAACACTTATAAATCCGCCAAACAGGGCAAGGATAAGCCAGGGCAATCTTGCGCGGGTCAACCTCCAGATACTATCATCTGCCTCCACATCTTCAGAGATACCAGCCGCCATTTGATAATCTTTTTCCGCTTCATCCCTTATAAAATCAATAATATCATCAATAGTAATTCTTCCCACCAAACGTCCCATTTCATCAACTACGGGAATAGCTTCAAGGTCATACTTCTGCATGATCCTGGCAACTTCGTCACCGGGAGTATGTACACTCACATAATCTACCTGGGGAATATATACGTCACTAATATGAGCTTTGCTGGGTGCTGTTAAAAGATCTTTTAAAGAAAGTCTCCCTTTCAGCTTATTTTTATCATCAACTACATAAATTGAATGTACCCGGGTAACGTTTTCAGCCTGGTTACGCATCTCGCTCATACAGCCCGTCACGTTCCAGTTTTCATTCACTTTTACCAGCTCTTTAGCCATTAGACCACCTGCAGAATCTTCATCATATCGCAGTAATTCTACAATATTTTCTGCGTGTTCCTCATCAATGATCTGGGAAATTACCTCCTGTTGCCTATCCTGGGAAAGTTCAGAAATTATATCTGCCGCATCATCGGTATCCATATTTTCCAGCTCCTCGGCAATTTCCTGTGGAGACAGGTTATCAAGGATCCGTTCACGAACATCTTCTTCCAGCTCCATAAGAGCCTCAGAAGTTTTATCACTGTCCAGTAATTTGATGATGTAAGTTGCATCATCAAGATCCAGCTCGGTAAGGATTTCTGCAATATCAGCGTGATGGACTTCTTCCAAATGCAATAGCAACTCTTCATCGTTCTTTTGCTCGATGAGATGTTCTATTTTTTCAATTAAGTCATCACTAATTTGAAATTGCATGTGGTTGAATTTTTTGAGTCAGTTCTATAAACTGCTGTGTACTTAGCTGTTCAGGTCTTTGTCCAAAGATAGCATCTTCCCGTAAATTATCGGGTAACTGAAAGATTTTTAAACTATTTCTAAGAGTTTTTCGCCGCTGCTGGAAAGATGTTTTCACCACCCGAAAAAATAAAGCTTCATCACAAGGAAGTTCAAAATTTTCTTTTCGCACTAATCGTATTACCCCGCTGTCAATTTTTGGAGGAGGATTGAAAACAGTGGGAGGAACCGTAAATAAATATTCTACATCGTAAAAGGCCTGGGTAAGTACCGATAGAATTCCGTATGTTTTATTACCATGTGGTGCAGCAATTCGCTGGGCTACTTCTTTCTGGAACATCCCCGAAAATTCCGGAATAAGATCCCTGTTCTCCAGGGTTTTAAAAACTATTTGAGTAGAAATATTATAAGGGAAATTCCCAATAATTGAAAACTGCTCATCACCAAAGATTTGCCGAATGTCATACTTCAAAAAATCTTTTTCGTGAATCTTTTCTGCCAGGGCAGGATAATTTTCTTTCAGGTAAGCCACACTTTCCCTGTCGATCTCTACAACGTGAAGATTAATATCTTTCTTAAGAAGGTATTTTGTTAAAACTCCCATTCCCGGACCAATCTCCAAAACATTTTTCACATTGCCGTTCACTAAAGAATCAGCAATTTTTTGGGCTACATTTTCATCGGTTAAAAAATGCTGTCCTAAATGTTTTTTAGCTCTTACCTCACCCTCAATTTCGGGGGAACCGGGGGAATATTTCTTTTTACTTTTTTGCATATCAATTCTATGGGATCTACCGCAGAAGGCTTTTTAATTACTGCTCGCTTACAATTTCCATTTCTGTTCTAAAAGCAACGAATTTTCCTTCAAATTCTTTGCTTTTAGACCGTAACCGCGGCGCGTCCTCCTCGTAATATTTTTTAAGCATATCCCTGTTTATAGCTGTGTATTGAACCGAATAGGTGACCCCGCCCATTTCCTCCTTTACCAGCACACGTGTCATTAGAGCTTTCGTAAATTTCTTGGTCTCCAGCATGTCAGGAATATGCTCTTTCTTCATCCATTCCACCCATCTTTCCTCAATATCCTCCTCTACATTAATCGTAACATTGTATATGTACATATTTTGATTTTTTAGTTATTGGTTGTTAATCTTCCAGCTATTCCTATCTATTCCGAACAAGAATTATTTCCCGCTGATTCCGCAGATTTTCGCAGAACATTTGTTTTGTAACCTCCCCCCATTAGGGGTTGGGAACTATTCAATAGCATCTCCCCGCAACAACCTAAATTTTTTACGTGCATCCACGAAGTATATGCTATCTGGAAAATTAAAAATAATTTGCTCGTAATATTCCCGCGCCTTATCGGGCTGCTCCATCTTTTCATTATACAATTCGGCTAACCTGTAGGTCGCATTATCGGCTAGAATATCATTTCTATAGTATTCAAGGATCTTAAGATAATTAGCTTCAGCTTTTTTAAATTCTCCCGCGGCTTCAAATAGTTCCGCCTGCTTAAGCCAGGCTTCATCCTCTATTTTTTCTCCTTTGTGATTTAGCAGCACTTCATCAAGAACAGCAATGGCTTCTTTATTTTTATTTTGAAAGGCAAGTAGATCTGCACGAGCAAACAATTTTAAAGCAGTTTGTGTAGAATCATCAAGGGAATTGTCGCGAATTAAAAGACTTAGCTCCATCGCATCATTCGCAATTAACTGGGTAGAAGATTTTTTTAGCACATCCAGTTGGGTTTTTGCCCAATCAAAATCCCCTTTGTAGTAACTGGTTTTCGCAACTTTAAACCTTGCCTGCTGTGCAATTTCTGTATTTTTCACCAGGTTTTGAATTTGCGAAAAATAGATGAGTGCCTGATTAAACTTCTGGTCCAAAACCAATATATCTGCCAGGGCCATTTTTACTGCAGCCTGTTCAAAAGAAGAACCAGCTTTTTCCTGGAGTGTCTTTAGAATTTCTAAAGCTTCGGAAATTTTACCCATCTTGAAAGCCAGGAAATTAGCGAAATCTACCTGAAGAGCCAGGGTTTCTTTTCCCGTCCCAAATTTTTCGAGCATTTGCTGAAAGTTTTTTTCTAATCCTGCATATTCTGAAGGAGTAGCAGTAGCAATTTTCATTTCCAACAGCAACTGGTTTGCCTGAAGCAGAATATTATCAGATGGTGTTTCGGCAATAATAAACTCCACCATCTCCTTTGCATCCAATATTTTTCCTTCATTTTTAGCTAAAATCGTCAACTGGATAATTCGCTGCAGATCTTTATTGTTTCTCCTGTAGATTGCTTTTTCCTGGGTAAAAGCTTTGCCAAACTCCTTCTGCTGAACAAACAACCACGAAAGCATATCGTTATAAAGCAGTGCAGGATTTTGCTGCAGCCTTTGCAGCACTACTTTTCGCAGTACTTTATTCGCAGGATTCTCAGGATCTTCTAAAATATACCGGTCAAACTCTCTAACCAGTTGTGGGCTTAGTTCCGGCTCTTTATCAATGAGGTCCATATAAGCAGTAAACATTTGCTCCAACTTTCCCTGTTCCCCATAGATTCTTGCCAGCGGAAGTTCATACTTTATATCGGGACTGTTCTTTATTCCTATTAAATAAGCCTGGGCTGCATAATCCAGCAGGCTGTATTTTTCAAAAGTCCTGGCAATGGAATGGATAAAATTTGGGCGTTCTTCAAGGCCCTCAATTGCTTTTTTATAGTAGTTGGCTGCTGTAGCTGTATCTTTTTTTAATGCTGAATTGTGGCCAAGTTCAATATAAACACTTGGATTTAATCCACCTTCCTTCAGTTTTTCATTCAGCAAAGTTTCTGCGGTTGCAAAATCCTCCAGCTGTTGATACGCTGAGATCATTCCGTAGAAATAAATAGGATTACCGGGATTTGATTTTACCAGCTGCTGATAAACCTTTAAAGCTTTTTCATACGCGCCCTGGTCCAGGTAATTTTGCGCCAGCTGATCGGACTGACTAAAAACACTGAAATTGAAGAAAAAACAGAAGCTTATAAAATAGAAACAACGCATGTTGTAAAGATAACAAAATGCGTTGTTCAAAAACTTTAATTATCGTTAATCTATCCTGTCGAAGCCGGTGTAAGGCACCAATATTTCGGGAATTTGTATGCCTTCAGGAGTTTGGTAATTTTCAAGAATTCCGGCCAAAACCCGCGGCAGTGCCAGCGCACTTCCATTCAAGGTGTGCAGCAATTCTTTATTTCCGTCCTTATCCTTGTATCGCAGCTTAAGCCTGTTGGCCTGAAAAGTTTCAAAATTGGAAACTGAACTTATCTCCAGCCAGCGATCCTGGGCGGTAGAAAAAACTTCAAAATCGTAAGTAAGCGCCGATGTAAATCCAAGATCACCACCACATAATTTCAATATCCTGTAAGGCAGCTTTAGGTCCTGAAGCAGGCCTTTTACGTGATCTACCATTCCTTCCAGTGCAGCATAGGAATTTTCAGGTTTTTCAATCCTTACCAGTTCCACCTTGTCAAACTGGTGAAGGCGATTCAACCCCCGTACGTGTGCACCATAAGAACCCGCTTCTCTCCTAAAACAAGGGGTGTAACCGGTACAACTTATTGGAAGGTCTTCTTCAGTAAGCATCCTGTCCCTAAAAATATTGGTCATAGGTACTTCGGCGGTGGGAATTAAATAAAGGTCATCTTCAGTAACCTGATACATCTGCCCTTCTTTATCGGGTAGCTGCCCTGTTCCAAAACCTGAAGCTTCATTTACCAATAACGGCAGCTGGTATTCATTATAGCCGGCTGCTGCGGCTTTATCAAGAAAATAGGCAATCAGGGCTCTTTGCAGCCTCGCACCTTTTCCTTTATAAACAGGAAAACCGGCACCCGTGATTTTATTACCCAGTTCAAAATCTATAATATCATATTTCTTTGCCAGGTCCCAGTGCGGTAAAGCACCTTCTGCCAATTTGGGAATTTCTCCGGCACGAAAAACCTCTTCATTGTCCTCTTCAGAAGTTCCTGCGGGAACAGCCTCATTAGGAACATTGGGAATGGTGTATAGCAACTGCTCAAGATTTGTAACAGTGGCATTTAACTCCTCCTGAAGAGTTTTTGATCTGTCTTTTAATTGTGCAGATTTTTCCTTTAAAACTCCTGCTTTTAAATGTTCTCCGGTTTTAAAAAGTAAGCCTATTTCTTTGGAAAGTTGATTGGCATCAGCCAACGTTTCATCCAGTTTTGTTTGTGTGGAGCGACGCTTTTCATCCAAATGGATTACTTCATCCAGAATCTTTTCAGCTTCAAAATTCCTCTTTTTAAGAGCGGCAATATATGCCTCCCTGTTCGCTCTTATATTGCTTACCTGTAACATAAAACTTAGTAGTTTTTTTTCGAGTCACAAATGTAACAAAAGCCTGAAAGAATATCATTCTAAATTGGAAGGTAAAATCCAATCGTGGTGCCTAAAATGCTGCCATTTCTCGTTTGCAAGATCTACTTTGGAATCAATGAAAGGTTGATAAGGCCTTCCATTTACACTTACTCTTGCGTTCACAAATACCTGGACATCTTTTCCCTGTTCGGCATACATGCGCTTTAGGCGCTGGGAAAACTGCCAGATAAGATCGGGCTTGGTACTTACCGCTCTCGATTGTTTATCTGTTAGGTACAGTCCCGGGTTAACGTAAATGGTATCTGTAGTTCCTTTTTCTACGACTTTAAAGGTACTTCGCCCGCCTTTGCTTCGCAGCATCATTCTCCAGCTAAGCCTGTGGCCTTCTTCTGTCCAAAGTACATCATCCTCAAAAAAATGATGCCTTACCGGTAAAGCCAGTTGCACCAGGAACCACCCGCCAAAAAATACGAGCAACGGAGTTTTATAAGCAGGTACAATTAATTCTTTTTTTTGGTAAAATGGTTTGCGGCCTTGTACAAATAAGCTATGGATCTTTTTTCGATCAAAAAAGAAGATCATCATTGCAAGGGCCAGGTAGGGAAATATGCCTATATGAAAAATAAAACTGTTAAAAAGGTGAAAGAAAATAGCCGCAGCAAAGGCAAAAAGTCGGGTTTTTCTCCACAACATTAAGGGGACGATAAGAAGGTCAAAGAAGAACCCAAACCAGGCGATGGAAAAATGCACCCATTCCTGTTGTAAAAAATCTCCCACCAGCCAGTAATCTGCTTTACCCGCCATTAAAGTAGCAGGAAAAGCACCATTAAACCAATCGGGGTAAATTTTGGCAACGGCTGCATACGTATAAACAATCCACATTTGCAGAATTATGGCAAATGGCACCCATTGAGGCATTGATACAGATCTTTTGGATGGATCATTTCGTGCATCAACAGACAAATTTTTATGCGCCGGAAAAAATGCCATTAGGATACAAAGCAGCAACAGCAGATAGTAGTGGTTATTATAGGAGGATTTTTGCATAAAATACACTCCGGCCCACATAATGCCATAAGCAATAATACTAAAGCGGTATTTGTAGCCAATCATTACCAGAAGCCCAAAAGTGCCCATTACGCCATAGTAGTACAGCATCAGGTTTCCCGGCAGGGGCTGCAAAAATTCAAATCCTATAAAATTAAATGTTTCCTCGGGTTCAATAAGAGACCTCTGGATCCAGCCGGTAAAAATCGCCCCAAAAGCTTCTGCAGCGATTAAAAACCCAAAAAAGATCCGGAACACTACAAGAGCGCTGTTATCTACCCGGGTAAATAACCACTTATTCAGCATAGTTGTCACGAATGTATCTTTCTGAAAATGCTTCGTCCTGCTTCATGGCAATTTTAAGAGCATCAACAGAATCAAATTTTTTCTCATCCCTGATTCGTGTGAGCATCGAGATTTGAAGATATTTACCGTAAAGATCTTTATCCAGTAAAAAGAAATAAGTTTCTATGGTACGTTTTTTACCTCCAACTGTAGGATTAGTTCCTATGCTCATCATTCCAAAATATTGAATTTCATCTATTTCTGCCTGAACAACATAAACCCCGTTTTTCGGAATTAATTTATAATCTTCCTCGATATCCAGGTTGGCAGTAGGATAACCAAAGTCTTTACCCAATCCTTTTCCCCGTGTTACCGTTCCTGTTAGGGTAAATTTATGCTGAAGGTATAAATTAGCTTTTTCTACCCTTCCTTCTTCCAGAGCCTTCCTGATTTTAGTTGAACTTACAGCTACTTCCTCTACCTCTTGTTTGGTGATCTCCTCAACTTCAAAATCGTATTGTTCACCAAACTCTTTTAAAGTATTGATATCGGCATTCCTGTTACGGCCAAACCTGTGATCATAACCAATGATCACCTTTTTAGCATTTAGCTTATCTACCAGAATATCCTTTACAAACTCCCGTGCTGTAAGCCTTGAAAATCCGTGGGTAAAAGGATGAACAACGAGATGGTCTATTCCCGATTGTTCAAGAATTTGCTTTCGCTCCTCAATGGTGTTAATAAGCTTGATATCACTCTCCTGCTGCAGAACCATTCGGGGGTGCGGAAAAAAGGTAAGTATCACAGATTCCAGTTCACTTGCTGCTGCAGTAGAAACCAGTTTTTGAATGATCTTCTGGTGCCCCGCATGTACTCCATCGAAAGTTCCAATAGTAATAACCGTTGGGTGATCGCTCTTAAAAGCGTACGCTCCTTTATGTTCTTTCAAGTGAAATTATTTACCGTTAAAAGTATTCATTGTAATATTAATTCCCGCCGTGCCAAAAGATTTTACCAGTTCTACACTTTTATCCAGCCTCTCGGGTAATTGCTTTTTTTCCTCCTCACTCCATTCTCCCAGCACATAATCTACCTGTCTCCCTTTGGAAAATTCATCACTTATCCCGAACCTGTACCGATTGTAACTCGTAGTGTTCAATTGTGCCTGTATGTCTTTGAGCCCGTTATGCCCGCCGTCGCTTCCTTTGGTTTTAACTCTTATCGTACCAAAACTTAGATTGAGATCATCTGTTATCACCAGCAGGTTTTCCAAAGGGATTTTTTCTTTGGTTAACCAGTAACTCACTGCTTTCCCGCTTAAATTCATATAGGTACCTGGTTTAAGTAGTATAAAGGTCCTTCCTTTAAATTTAAAGGTAGCAATGTCTCCCAACTTTTCTGTAGAAAAAGATACTCCTTCAGTATCTGCAATATGATCAACTATTCTAAAACCAATGTTATGACGCGTGTTATAATATTTAGGACCAATGTTTCCTAGTCCTGCGATCAAGAATTTTTTCATAGGATCTACTTCTTCCTGTGGTTTTTTTTTGCTCAATATTCTTCCGAAGAAAGCCAGCATGAGTTTAGTTTTGGTAAAGATAAAATTTATAAAATTCTTTATCCTAAAATTTTAATTTAAACAGTCCAGCCGGAGAAGGTGCGGAAAGATCTTTTTAATTGGGACGTTTACTGCTGAATTTAAAGTTAAAAAAAACATCCCAACCTTTTGGGTTGGGATGTTATATATTTAGCAAAAATGCTGACTACTCTTTAGTTTCGCCTTCACTTTGAGAATTACCTTCTTCTGAAACTTCAGTTGCCGGTACCTCATCTGCTGCTACTTCTTCTTCTTCCTCTTCAGTATCCTCGATAATGTTACGAGAAGTTTTCACCTGGCAAATAACTGTGTTATCAGGATGTTGAATAGTAAAATCATCGCTTGCTACCGCAGTAACGTAAAGCTTGCTACCAATTTTCAATGAAGTAACATCTGCTTCGATGAAATCTGGTAAGTTTTGTGGAAGTCCTTTAACTCTAATTCTTCTTAGGTTGTAACGTAGAACCCCACCATTTTTAACACCACGGGCAATACCTTTTGTATGAACAGGAATTTCCATAGTAATTTCTTTGTCTTCAAAGA
>CAZXEY010000097.1:0-936 GCA_964639695.1 uncultured Antarcticibacterium sp.
TTCATGAAGGAATTGTTATTTTAATTAAAAAATTCATTTTCAGTTTGTTTTGATCCGTGGAAGGACTTCTTTTCCAAAGAAATCGACAAATTCTTCCTGTTCTTCATTAACATTGTGGATTATGATCCTTTCGAAACCCATTTCATGATACTGCTGAATTTTTTCAACAAAGACTTCGGCTTTATCACTGATGATAACATAATCCTTAAGATCTTCTTTCCTTACTTTCTCACCCAGGTCATCAAATTTGTCAGCTGTATCAATATCTGCCAAAAGTCTACTGGGGAAAATATTGTTCTTCCACTGTTCCCATGCTCCCTCAAGAGCATTGTCATAGGAAGAAGAATAGGAGATCTGCACTTTTAGAGCCATTGGTTTTCCTTCGCCGCCATTCCCTTTGAAGGCATCCACCATTTTTTGAAGTTCGTCAAGAGGCTTGGAAATAGTAATTAAACCCTCTGCCCAATCGGCCAGCCAGGCAGCTGTTTTTGGAGTAATGGCGGCACCATATACAGTAGGAGTTGTTTTAGGAGTAGTAAAAAGTTTTGCATTTTCCACCTTAATGATACCATGATGGGTCAGGTAATCTCCCTTCCACAGTTCCCGCATTACAGCAACCGATTCTTTTAATCTGGCGTTTCGGGTTTCCTTGGGAGGCCACTTTTCGCCGGTTATTTGTTCATTAAGAGCCTGGCCGCTTCCTGCACAAATTATAAGCCTGTCTGGAAACATCTCATTCAAAGTGGCTACTGCCTGGGCAATAATGGCAGGATGGTACCGCTGCCCTGGAGCATTCACCACACTAAAGTCCAAGTTCGTAGCCTGCATAGCTGCTCCCAGCCAGCTCCAGGCGAATCCGCTTTCCCCTTGTTTGTCACTCCAGGGATGAAAATGATCTGAAGAATTTATTGCCTGGAAGCCGGCATTTTCTGCCCT
>CAZXEY010000097.1:946-11700 GCA_964639695.1 uncultured Antarcticibacterium sp.
GGACGAGCTTTAGTAAACGACTGGGAGTAAATTGTTCATGAGAGGCGTGAAATCCTATTTTCATTTTCAGTTGGTTTTCTTTAAAAAGCGGTTCTTTTTAAAATTAGGAAAATCAACAGAGACTTTGAAGTTTATGCCTTTGCAACAGGGTTAAATAAAAGATAAAGTTTCCTTCAAAAAGTTAAATTAAACCGCAAAACTTCATTTCCTGATCTTTCTCATAAAACAGAAACATTAAGTTTTATAAGTTTACCAAAAGCGTTAAAATGAACAAGCCCCTTAAAAGACACGAAGCCTTAAAACCTGTAAGCAGGGAACATCATCACACACTTATGTTGTGCTGGAAAATAAGAGAGGGCTTGAAAAATAAAGTAGAATTGAAAAGAATTGGTGAGTACTGCAAGTTTTTCCTTAATACTCAACTTGTACCGCATTTTAATTATGAAGAACATTCTTTGTTTCCATTGTTGGGAGATAAACACCCATTGGTTGCACAAGCAATTAAGGAGCACCGGGAGATTGAAGAGTTATTTGCAAAAGAAGGATACGAAAAGGGAACACTTAATCAAATAGAGAAAATATTAACAGCACACATACGTTTTGAGGAGCGGGAACTTTTTACCGAAATTCAGGCTGTAACAAATGAGGAGACTTTAGCTGCCTTGGAACAAAAAGAAAAGCATCAAGGAACCCAGGGTCCCGAGGATTGGGAAGATAAATTCTGGTTGTAATTAATCTTTTACAATTCCCACAACTTCCCCCGTATTGCAGTTAATCCTTAATAATTCTCCCTTACTCACTCCATACTTCCTGCCATTAACCCTGTAATCTCCTATTCCGTTGGAGGATTTAATCAGGATCAACTCGGTGCCGTCAACCGAATCGATAATGGGATTTTTACAGGTGTTGTCACCCCAGGCCATTCCATCGGGCGGATTAAATCTTTCAGGAAGATCTTCGGCTAACCTCACCAGGCCGTCGCCGGCACTCTTACCTGGGCCACAGCTCATAAAAAGGAAAACCAGAGTGCCAAGTACCAGTTTTAGAGAATTTTTCATATCAAAAAATTTGATTCTCTTAAAGTTACAGAAAAATTATCGCAGTTAAAACTGCTGGTCTAGTTTTCCTGGAACTCTATATTAACAGGAGTAAAAATTTTTAGCTCCTCCCCTGTTTGAGTGAGCCTACCGGAATCATCAATTTTAAAACTCACAATATTATTTGAATCCTGGTTCGCCGCGTAAAGGAATTTCCCATTAGACGCCAGAGCAAAGTTACGCGGGGTTTTCCCTTCTGTTGAGGCATATCCTAAATTACTTAATTCTCCTGTAGCAGGATCAATTTTAAAGGCTGCTATACTATTATGCCCCCTATTGGAGACATAAAGAAAATTCCCTGAGGGATGAAGATGAATATCGGCTGCTGAATTTTCTCCTTCAAAATCTTCAGGCAGAGAGGAAATATTTCCAACTTTTTCCAGTCCTCCTCCTTTTTTAATTCTGAAAGAGCTGATTGTGCTATTTAGTTCGTTAATGGAAAAAGCAAAATCTTTATTTTTAGAAAAAGCAAAGTGCCTTGGCCCAGCTCCTTTTTCCAAAGAAACAAAAGGCTGTGCATTGGGTTTTAATTTACCAGATGCAGCATCTAAATTAAAGATCCAGATCTTATCATTACCAAGATCGGGGATATAAACATATTTGTTATCTGCAGAAATATTTACAGAATGTGGATGGGATTTTGAAGGATTCTGAAGGGTTAGATTCTGAACTTTTTCAAGAATGCCTTCAGCATCTTTTTTATAACCCATTACCACACCGCCCATATAATTTGCAACAAATACAAATTTTCCTGATTGGTCTTCAGCAATATAACAGGGAGCAAAACTCTCTGTAGAAATCTTACCAAGCTCTTTAAGGCTTTTATCTTCATTAATCCTGAAGGAATAAATAAAGCCGCTGGCATCATCCTGAGGTCCCAGTTCGCTAACCGCGTAAAGATTGTTTCCATTTCTGGAAACTTTCACGAAAGAAGGATTTACCACAGAGGCTACGGTTTCACCAAATTCCAATTCTCCTGTTTCCGGATTTTGCTGAATAGAGTAAATACCTTCTGCCTGTCCATTTACATGACCTTCTTTTTTCGTATAAGTTCCAATATAAGCTGTTTTCATTTCGATCTCCTCCTTTATTATTGGCTGTTCTTCAACCGGTTTATTCTTTTCATTCTTACAGGAGCCCACTAATAATGTGAAGGCAAGCACGGGGATTATAAAATTTTTCATTGGGGAAATATTAATTGTAAACTCCTAAAACACTATAAATTATAACCATTTTTTCCTTTTAAAGTAATAGATCATCAGTAAAAACACCAGGAACATAACCCCAAGGAGTACGAAATAGCTATACTTCCACGTAAGCTCGGGCATAAATTCGAAATTCATTCCATAGATCCCGGCAATAAAAGTAAGAGGTATGAATATGGTGGCAATAATGGTCAAAACCTTCATTACCTCGTTCATTTTGTTACTAATTGTAGTCATATACATATCCATTAATCCCCTGGTCATTTCCCTGTAGATGTCAATATTTTCTGAAACCTGTAATATGTGATCATAAATATCCCTAAAATAATTCCGGGTTTTATCTTCAATTAATATGCTGTCCAGTTTCTCAAGCCTGCTCAAAACTTCTCTCAAAGGAAAAACTGCCCGGCGTATCCTTAAGATCGTTCTTTTTAATTCCTGAATTTCAAAAGTAATGTCATCATTGGGTTCAGATTGAAACAGGTTTTCTTCCAGTTGTTCAATCTTATCTCCAATTAGATCTACTACTTCAAAATATTGATCAATAATAGCATCCAGCAGGCAAAACAGAAGGTAATCTGATTTATTGGTTCTTATGCGGCCTTTAGAATGCTCCAGCCGGTCCCTCACATTATCGAAAACATCTCCTCCCGCTTCCTGAAATGTGAGCACGTAATCCTTTCCCATCACCAGGCTTACATGTTCAACAATAAGATCCCCGTTATTTTTATCTGTTGCTTCCTTAGGGAAATACAGCATTTTTACAACAACAAATATATAATCCTGAAATTCATCTATTTTCGGACGCTGGTTGGTATTAACCAGATCCTCCATTATAAGTGGATGCAAATCGTAATATTTGCCCAGTTTCTCAATTTCAGTTGTATTGCTTAACCCATCAATATTGATCCAGGTAGTTTTATCTTCATTTTCAAAGTTAAATGCATCTTCAGGATTTGTGGAGAGATATCGTTCAAAGCTGTCTTTACTGTAATCAATAACTTCAAGCTTTGTTTCTGCAGATTCCTTTCTACCTATATAGGTAAGAGTTCCGGGGGCCTGGTTTAAAGCTTTGGTCGATTTGGGCCGCCTTAGCATGAACCTTCTGCGTTTCGCCATAGAATGAAATTTTCATAAAAATATAAAAGTTTTGGTTGTGAACGCTATTTTAAGCTGAGGTTTAAAGGTGGGACCAAATTCTGAAGAGAAAGAAGAGCATAAATTAAGGATCCAAAAATCAAAAAAACTACCTTTGCAAAATGGAAGAAGTTCGGCTTTTAAGCACCCTGAAGGAATACTTTGGCTATGAAAGTTTCAGGCCTTTACAGAAAAAAATCATAGATTCTGTTTTTACCGGAAATGATAATCTTGTAATTATGCCTACCGGTGGTGGGAAATCAATTTGTTACCAGTTACCGGCCATATTATTTCCGAATCTTACGCTGGTGATCTCTCCCTTAATCGCGTTGATGAAAGACCAGGTAGACGGTTTGGTGGCCAACGGAGTGGCGGCAGCATTTCTCAACAGCAGCCAGACAGATACTGAACATCTCGATATCCACAAACGTATAGAATCTGGAAAGCTTAAGCTACTCTACGTAGCCCCCGAGAGCCTTCAAATAATCGACAGGTTTTTAACCAATGACGGGCTTAGCCTTATAGCTATAGATGAAGCCCACTGTATTTCCAGCTGGGGTCACGACTTTAGGCCTGCTTATACACAACTTGGATATTTAAAAAACCGGTTTCCTGATACTCCGGTTATTGCTCTAACCGCTACGGCCGATAAGGCCACCCGAAAAGACATTTGTAACCAACTAAATATTCCCAACGCCAAGAAATTCGTAGCTTCCTTTGACAGGGAAAATTTAAGTCTCGAAGTGAGGCCGGGAACTAACAGGTTCAGCCAGATTTCTGATTTTATTGAGAACAGAGAAAATGAAAGTGGGATCATCTATTGCCTTAGCCGGAAAAATACTGAAGAGATTGCTGCAAAACTAAAAGCAAACGGGATTAAGGCCGAAGCTTACCACGCAGGATTGAGCCATAGTGAAAGGACTGAAATTCAGGATAATTTCATCAACGATTCCAGCCAGGTGATATGCGCGACCATAGCTTTTGGGATGGGAATCGATAAATCAAACATTAGGTGGGTTATTCATTATAACATGCCGAAAAACCTGGAGGGATATTACCAGGAAATAGGACGTGCAGGAAGAGATGGATTACCTTCAGAAACTTTATTGTTTCACAGCTATGCTGATGTAGTGCAATTACAGAAGTTTGCCTCGAACTCCGGGAATGAAGAGGTACAACTTGCAAAGCTGGAAAGGATGAAGCAATATTCGGAAGCTTTTACCTGTCGCAGAAAGATCCTGTTAAGCTACTTTGGAGAACACAAACAGGAGGATTGCGGAAATTGTGATATCTGCAGAAATCCGCCTGAATTTTTTGACGGTACCATCCTTACCCAAAAAGCTTTATCCTGTATTTACCGGTTAAAAGGAAAAGAACCTATAACTGTGGTCATAGATGTATTGAGAGGAGCACAAAATGAAGCTGTCCTGGAAAAAGGATACCAGAATGTGAAAACATATGGAATTGGTGCTGAAATTTCGTGGAGAGACTGGCAACAATACCTAATCCAGCTAATTAATCTTGGATATATAGAAATTGCTTTTCATAAACATAATCGTTTGCAGTTAACCCTACCTGCTAAAGATGTTTTATTCGAGAATAGAAAAGTGAGCCTAGCCAAAGTTCCCCATAAAAAGGAAACTGAAAATATCAGTGAAGATAAACCGGCTAAAAAAGATAATTCTCTCTTTGAAAAACTGCGGCAATTACGACTTCGACTGGCAAATGAGGAAGGAATTCCTGCTTATCTAATTTTCAATGATGCAACGTTAAAGGAGATGGAGAAAGAACGCCCTCTTACTGATGAAGAATTTATGCAGATAAATGGGGTAGGACGAAAAAAAATGCAGGATTATGGCTTTCAATTCATCAAAGAAATCATAGCTTTTAATAAAGAGAAAGCAGAGGTTAAAAAAACCGGGAAAAGCGATACTTACAAAACTACTTTGTCGCTTTATAAAGAGGGATTAAGTGTTGAGGAGATCTCTAAACAGAGAGGCCTTGCTCCTGCTACCGTTTTATCTCATTTTTTAAAACTCTATTCAGTTGGGAAAGAATTGGATCTGCTCCAGTTTATATCAAAATCTGATCTGGAGGCAATAAGAAAGGCGAAAAAAGATTTGAATAATCCGCCGGGATTAAAACCCTATTTCGAACATTTTCAGGAAGCAATAGACTATAACACAATAAAATTGTCCCTCGCTGTTCTGGAAAGGGAGGAGCAATAAAGACCACACCACCCCTTGGGAACCCCTCCAATGTAGGGGGATTATACACTCTTATTATTAATTCCCCTCCACTGGAGGGGTGGTCGCAGACCGGGTTAGTATTTTTTCCCCTGAAGTAGTAGTCGAATACCGGGGTAGCAATCTATTCAAACTCAATTTTATTTAAAATTAATCCTGAAGCAGGAGCTATATAATTCATCACCATTTCATTTTGTGGATCCAGGCTTCTCCTGATATCCTCAAGCGAAATTTCTCCTTTCCCCAATTGTATAAGTGTGCCCATCATTAAACGAATCTGGTAACGAAGAAAACCTGAACCTGTTACCCTGAAAATAAAACTCTCATCCGGAAAAAAGTTGGCGGTATAAATCTCATTTTCTACAATTTCAGATTTTATAATAGTTCTTTCAAATTTGGTTTGTGGCGTAGGCCCTACGCAATAGCTTTTAAAGAAGTGTGTGCCTTCAAAAATTTTCGCCCCCTTTTTCATTATTTCAATATCGAGATGATCCTGAAAATTGGCCATAAGGGGCGCACAAAATGGATGGTTCTTTTGCCCAAATATAAACAGGTATAGATATTCCTTAAGCTTGGGATGCTGTATAATATTAAAATTCCCGTCCACCTCTTTAATTTGTATTGCCCGGATATCAGGAGGTAGATTCAGGTTGAAAACTGTTAGAAATTCTTCTTCATTACCAAGAGGTTCTTTATAAAGAAAAAGTTCAAAGGCACCATCATTGGCAGAAACCATGGCATCTGTCCTGCTGGAGCCTAAAATTTTAAATCTTCTTTCAGGGAGCACATACCTCAGGGTTTTTTTAATTAATCCTTCAACCGTTTTAAAATTGGGCTGTCGTTGCCAACCGTGCAACCTGTATCCGAGATATTGAATTTTTATCAGGTAGTAATAGCGTTGTTCCTGCAAATTATTTTTTTCCAAAGTTAGTTATTGCCATCTTTTAAACCTTCAGAATGAGAAAAAATGAACAGTAACAGCATAAAATTTTAATAGCTACAAAAAATTTTAATAAAAATTGAAATTTTTTATTAAATTTATTCTATCCCTACTCACCCAAATATTTAATATTTGATTTCCTCCCAGGTGTTGTAGGGTCTTTTTGTGTCCTGCTGCCCGGGAGATTTAAACAGTTTATTTTATCCTAATAATTATGAAGATCTCCTTTCTTTTACACCTTTCTTTTTTTCTTTTATTTTCAACTTGCTTATTCGCACAAACAGATAAAAAATACGGATTAACAGAAAAAAACCCAATAATGGTTGGTGGTGAAGACCTGCGCCAGGGACCGGTTTACGAAAGAAATTACCTTGAGAATTTAACGGGGCCTAACGGGGAAATTGTCACCTATGAAAGAGTTGGAAGCTGCTGCTCTTTTGAAACACCTAACGGAATACTTGGAGGCGGCATGTTGGATAAATATGCCGTAAGCTATGATGGAATTAAGAAACCAATTATTCTATTCCTGAATATGTACGATCCTAACAAAGGGGAGGTCAAAGCACCTGAAGGATTTAAACTGAAAGAGCAGATTTAAAACTCTTTATTGATCTGTAACCGTAAGCGTCGGGAATAATCCTCCTCAAGCCATTCCCTGTAATTTTTGGTGCTTTTGCTTATACAGTAGGAATATTGCTTAATTCGCGAAGAAATATCGTCCTTTAGCTCTTTGGCAAGTAGACGGGCATCGAAAACATCTTCACTATTCTCCACACACATTTTTACGTGCTGGTCCATTGACCAGTCCAACACAGTCTTTGATTTTAATCCTTTTTTTATTACCTCGTCATAAGCTTCTTCCACATCAAATCCTACTTCTTTAGATTTTGAAAATTTCTCCCTTAGCTCCGGAGGCATTTCATATTTAAACTCCCTTTCTATTTCTTCATCACTTAAAAGATTTTCAAAATAGAAATCTGGGGAGCGGAAAAGCTGTTTCCAGTCCACAGGAGAACTCCAATGGCCAAAACGTGCCACATTGTTTCCCAGATCAATTACGGTGAACTCTGCCTTTCCCGGAAGCACCCGCGATCCCCTGCCTATCATTTGAAAATAAAGAGTCAATGATTTGGTGGCCCTGTTTAAAATGATAGTTTCTACAGAAGGTTCATCAAATCCCGTAGTAAGGATACTAACAGAAGTTACGATAGCATCGGGTGTGTGTTTAAACCATTTCAGGATTTGTTTCCGGTCTTTTTTACTGGTTGTATTATCAAGATGCCGAATAGGATAACCGGCATTTTTAAAAGTAACATACACCTCGCGCGAAGTATTGATCCCATTATTGAAGATCAACGTTTTTTTACCAAGGGATTTTTCCACATAAGAATTCAGCAGCTTTTCCTGCATACTCATATTCGAGTAAAGCTCTTCGGATGATTTCACAGTGTAATCTCCGTTAATTCCAACTTTTAGGGATTGTAACCCTACATCATAGCTAAAAATATTTGCCTGCGCCAAAAAACCCTTTTTTATAAGAGAAGAAATGGAATCACCCACAATTAACTCCCGGTAATTATCCTTCATTGGGAGTTTAATATTTGAACTTAAAGGTGTTGCAGTAACACCAAGGATAAAGCAATTTGCGAAAAACTTGAATAATTTTCTAAAAGAATTGTAATGCGCCTCGTCAATAATAACCAGGCCTATATCGTTCATTTCAAGCTTTTCATCATTTAGACGATTATTCAATGTCTCAACCATGGCTACGAAACACATATAATCCTCCTGGTCTGGTAACTCCTTTACTTTACTGTTGATGATCTTATTAAGAACACCAAATTCAGAAAGCATTTTGGAAGTTTGCTTACAGAGTTCAATACGATGGGTAAGGATTAAAACTTTTTTACTGGTCCTCTGGATATATTCTCTTACAATTTGGGAAAAGATGACAGTTTTACCACCTCCTGTAGGTAGCTGGTACAGGAGATTATATTTTTGGGGATGAGCATCTATTACATTAAATATTTTGTCTATATCTACCTGTTGATAATCATAAAGTGTTTTGTCATTCTTTTTCTCTTCCAGTCCAAAAGTCTCAACTCCCATATCTTCTTGTATAACGCAATTTTGCAAAAATAGCAGATTTTTGAGGTATAATAAAATCTTTGGGTACAATTAAATTTTTAAATCTCTTTTAAGTGTTTGAATTTTTACCTATTTTTAGTGTAACTTTTTGTTCCGTTTTGTCCAGAATATTTCTTCCCTAAGCGAAATAATGGAAGGTTGCCTTAAGGCACTGTTATTCTTTAACCTTCCCCCCTTCATATTTTAAAATTGTTGTTATGGAGGATAGAAAAAATATGTTTTACAGCAAATATGAGTTTATCCTTTCCCAATGTATTCTTTTAAATAAACTGGATGAAGTTTCACGCAATAAGCTCTTAAAAAAATTTCACGAAGAGTACTGGCCAAAAAACACCTGCATTTTAAACAGTGAAAAATTTAAATATTCATTTTACATATTAATTTCGGGTAGGGTAAAAATGTACCAGGTCCACGAGGACCATTCGAAGGAGTGTACGCTGTTCTTGCTTTCCAAAGGTGATATTTTTGATATTTTTTGCTTCCTTGATGATTGTGATCATCCCATCTACTATGAGTGTATAGACGATGTTAAGGTGCTCGCAGTGCCAATGATGGAGCTAAAAGAATGGTTTCAGAAACATCCTGAACATTATCAAAATATTTTGCCTTATGTTGGAAAACAACTTCGGTTACTGGAAAATTACGTATCTGACATTACTTTCACTGATATTTCCACAAGACTGCTAAAACTTTTAATTAGAAATACAGGAGAATCTTCAAGATTGGAGATGATCAACGATCTTTCAAATAAGGAGCTGGCATACTTAATAGGTTCCACCGGGGCAGTAGTTAACAGGCACATTCAAAAGCTTAAAAGGAATGGATCTATTAAAACCTACCGGAACAGGCTGGAAGTAAAAGACCTTTCTGTGCTGCTTCACCTTCTTGAACTACAGGAGTCTAAGATCAAAAAAAGGATCTAATATTTAAAATATTGATTTTGTGCTACTTAAGTAGAATTTAGAATTAGCTATGAGAGATATCTTTACGATATAACCAAATAATTCTTCAATTATGAAAACTGCAATTATTTTTCTGTTCGTTATGGGGTGCTTTTTTATCGGTCACTCTCAAAATGTTGTACAGCTTGAGGAAGCGAATATAAGTTTTCCTAAAATTGTGCTCGTAAAATCAGGTTCCGCAGAACCGTTGCTTAAAATTAGAGAAGCCTATGCTAATCAATTTTCTGAAAATCCAATCCAATTTATGAAGGATAATTTCGATGTAAATACTTTCCTGACTGCCATGGAAGACAAAAAATTTGATTTATTCTATGTCACCTTTAAAAGTAAAAAAGGAAATTTAACTGCCGTTTTCAATAATCTGGGGGAATTAGAAAAAACCTCCCAAAAATTTAAAGATATTAAATTACCAATTGAAATGAGGAAAGATATTTTACGTGACCACCAGGGGTGGAACGTCATTAAAAATTCTTATACAGCCTGGGGTAAAAAAGATTTAATAGAACAGGAAGTTTACAGGGTTTCTCTGCAAAAGGGAAAAAGCAGAAAAAGCATTAAAATAATTCCTGCAACTGCAGTTCGCACTACTGTAGCAAGTATAAAGTAATTAAGATATTTAAGGAAAAAACGGGTAAATTTTTTTACCCGTTTTCAGCATTTAAATAGCCTTTGTTTTTCACATAATTCTAATTATTTCTAAAAAATGTGGTGCTTGTAAAAATTTTTAAGAAGATTCGCTTTCTTAAAAAAAATTTTAACTTCAGTTATAGAATTGGGAAGGAAAAGTTTAACTAATGCCGCTGTTAAAGATTTATTAATCAAAAACTTAGTAGAAATATTTAAAGATAAATTAGTTTTATTATTAACCATTAGAAATTTAATCATGGCACAGAACCAAAATTCCGACAAAAAGAAGGACCCAAAACAAGACCAAAAGAAATCAACCACTGGAGGTAAAACAGGTTCTCAGGATCGTAAACAAGATCCAAAGAAATCGAAGTAGTAAAACTTTTGCTTAA
>CAZXEY010000098.1:0-7224 GCA_964639695.1 uncultured Antarcticibacterium sp.
AATTATGCCTTCCCATTTAGTCTTGTCTCTTGCTTCTTGATTCTTGTCTAAGAAAGAAACTCAAAAACTCCCGCTGCTCCCTGTCCTGTTCCCACGCACATGGTAACAAGGCAATGTTTATTCTGGTGATTTCTTTTCCTCATTTCATCAAATATCTGTACGGTAAGTTTTGCTCCCGAACATCCCAGAGGGTGACCCATGGCAATAGCTCCACCATTTACGTTGACTATATCTGGATTTAATCCTGTTTCTCTTATAACTGCAAGGGACTGTGAGGCAAAGGCTTCGTTTAACTCTATTAATTGAATATCATCAAGTTTTACATTCGCTCTTTTTAATGCTTTTGGTACCGCGATGACAGGGCTAATTCCCATAACTTTTGGTTCTACTCCTGCAAGGGCATATCCTGCCATTCTTGCAATTGGCTCCAGATTTAGCTCTTTAACCATTTCTTCGCTCATCACAAGAACAAAGGCAGCACCATCACTCATTTGCGAGGCATTACCGGCAGTTACAGAACCACCTTCGGCAAAAACCGGTCTTAGCTTTGATAAAACTTCTATTGAAGTATCTGCCCGTGGTCCTTCATCCTGAGTAACAGTATAAGTTCTGGTTTCCTTTTTACCTTCAGCATTAATAAAATTTTCTTTTATTTCTATTGGAACTATCTGTTCTTTAAATTTATCTTCCTTTAGTGCTTTAAGTGCCTTTTGATGGGAATTATAAGCAAATTCATCCTGATCTTCCCTGGATATATTATATCGTTTAGCAACTTCTTCCGCAGTTAATCCCATACCCCAGTAATAATCCTCATTTCCGGCTTTAGCCACTTCATAATTCGGAACCGGTTTGTATCCACCCATAGGAATGTAGCTCATACTTTCTGACCCTCCGGCAATAATACAGTCTGCCATTCCGGTTTGAATTTTAGCGGTAGCCATGGCGATAGTTTCAATTCCCGAAGCACAATACCTATTGACAGTAACACCGGGTACATCATCTATTTTTAAACCCATAAGTGAAATTAAACGGCCCATGTTAAGACCCTGTTCAGCCTCGGGCATTGCGTTCCCGACCATAACATCATCAATTCGGTCTTTCTCCAGCTGCGGAATATCCTTCATTAAATATTCTATAGTTTCTGCGGCAAGCTCATCGGGTCTTTTAAACCTAAAAACACCTCGGGGAGCTTTTCCAACTGCAGTTCTATATGCTTTTACTATGTATGCTTGTCTCATATTAGCCCCCTATCCCCCAAAGGGGGAAAACCTATTAGGGGTCAATAGGATTTTAACGCCTGTTCCAGAAATGAACATTGGCTTTTTATTAAACAATTTTATTTAAGAACTTTTGCTCCTCCCTTTTGGGGAGGTTGGGCGGGACCTTTAATTTCTAAGTGGCTTACCTTTTTTCAACATATGCTCGATCCTTTCAAGCGTTTTTCTTTCGCCTGTAAGCGATAAGAATGCCTCTCTTTCAAGATCAAGAAGGTACTGTTCACTTACATAAGAAGCTTCAGAAAGATCTCCGCCGGCCATAACATAAGCCAGTTTATTAGCAATCTTTTTATCGTGCTCGCTGATATATTTCCCTGCCAGCATTTGGTCTGTTCCCACTAAAAAGGCTCCTAAGGCCTGTTTCCCGAGAACCTTCACATCTTTTCTTTGAATAGGTTTGGTATAACCATTCTCTGCCATTAAAAGACAGTGCTTTTTAGCCATGGCTAATTGCCTGTCTGGATTCACAACAACTATATCTTTTCCTTTCTGAAGTATATTCAGATCAAAAGCTTCATAAGCCGATGTGGAAACTTTGGCCATGGCAATAGTTAAAAAATGTTCTCTTAATCTATTTAACTCAACATCGTCTTTTTGGTAAGTATCAGATGCTCTTAAAGTCATTTCTTTAGAACCACCACCGCCGGGGATCACCCCAACTCCAAATTCTACCAATCCTATATAAGTTTCAGCTGCGGCAACCACTTTATCTGCGTGTAAGGAAAGCTCACAACCACCCCCCAATGTCATAGCATGAGGAGCTGCAACTGTTGGAATGGAAGAATACCTCATCCTCATCATTGTATCCTGGAAGTACTTGATCGCCATATTCAGCTCATCGTATTCCTGCTCGACCGCCATCATAAATATCATTCCTATGTTAGCACCCACCGAAAAATTCTTTCCACTGTTGGCAACAACCAGACCCTGGTATTCTTTTTCGGCAAGATCAATAGCTTTGTTTAGGCCATCTAAAACATCACCTCCAATGGTGTTCATTTTACTTCGGAATTCAACATTCAGGATTCCATCTCCAAGATCCTCAACTACAACTCCGCTGTTCTTGAAAACTTCTTTAGATTTCCTGATGTTATCCAGAATTATAAAGGCATCCTGTCCTGGAACCTTTAGCTGTTTCTTCTGCGGAATATCATAGTAATAGGAATTGCCTTCTTTTACCGTATAGAAACTCTTACTACCGCTTTCCAACATCTCATTTACCCAGGCTGCAGGCTCATAACCTTCAGCTTTCATCATTTCTATACCTTCCTGCACACCTATTGCATCCCATATTTGAAAAGGACCGTGATCCCATCCAAAACCGGCTTTCATCGCATCATCAATTTTATAAAGCTCATCTGTTATTTCAGGAATACGATTGGAAACATAGGCAAAAAGGGCCGATAAATTCTTTCGGTAAAATTCACCTGCTTTATCTTTTCCGTTAACCAGGACTTTAAAGCGATCTTCAACTTTATCTATTGTTTTTGTCTGTTCCAGGGTAGCAAAAGAAGCTCTTTTGTTATCCCGGTATTCCATTGTATCAAGATCCAGCGTTTTTATGTCACTAGAACCATCATCGTTTCTAACTTTTTTATAGAATCCCTGACCTGTCTTACTACCCAACCATTTGTTATCCATCATCGTCTGGATAAAACCTGGTAATTTGAACAACTCGTGCTGCTCATCATTTGGAACTCCCTCATAAAGCCCATTTGCAACATGAACCAGGGTGTCAAGACCTACCACATCTACAGTTCTAAAGGTTGCAGATTTTGGCCTCCCTATTACCGGGCCGGTTAATTTATCAACTTCTTCAACAGTCATATCCATCTCCTTCACCATATGAAAGAGGCTCATAATGCTAAAAATTCCAATTCTGTTTCCAATAAATGCAGGAGTGTCTTTAGCTACTACAGAAGTTTTTCCAAGAAATTTTTCTCCATATTCATTCAGGAATGCAAGAACCTCTTTGGAAGTTTCAGGGCCCGGAATTATTTCAAAAAGCCTTAAATATCTTGGAGGGTTAAAAAAGTGGGTGCCGCAAAAGTGTTTTTTAAAATCTTCGCTTCGGCCTTCGCTCATTAATTTAATGGGTATACCCGAAGTATTAGAAGTTATTAGTGTTCCTTCTTTACGATGTTTTTCAAGATTGTCAAAAACCTTTTTCTTAATATCCAGCCTTTCAACAACTACCTCAATAATCCAATCTACCTGAGATACCTTAGAAATATCGTCTTCCAGGTTTCCTGTTTTGATCCTGCTGGCGAAGTCTTTATGATAAATAGGAGAGGGTTTGGATTTTAAAGCTGCCTGCAGCGATTCATTCACCAGACGGTTCCTTACCTGCTTATTCTCAAGGGTAAGCCCCTTTTTCTTCTCCTGCTCTGTAAGCTCCCGGGGAACAATATCCAGAAGTAGAACTTCCACTCCAATATTGGCAAAATGGCAGGCAATACCGCTTCCCATAATTCCCGATCCTACAATTGCAACTTTATTAATTCTTCTTTTCATAAGTTGGTAGTTTTTTATTATTCTAAAATGAGTAGACTCTATTTAGAAATTTTGATTTCCTGATTATAAATTTTTTTGTTAGATATAAGATCTGTTATAGTTGTAGCAACCTGAATAAAAGTTTTTAGATCTTCCTCCGGAACTGCCTCTTTTACGGCTTCATCAAATTTTATCACAACGCCTTTGGAATATTCCCGCATTTCCTTACCAAAATCTGTGAGATGTAATAATACGCTTCGACCATCTTCGGGATTCTTTTTCCTTATGATAAGGCCTTTTTCCTCCATTGACTTTAATATTCGCGAAAGACTGGTAGCCTCCATGCCCATCTTTGGTCCCAGGGAAGTAGAAGGAGTTCCTTTTTCAGGGTCGATACTCAATAGGGCAAAACCGGTAGCCATCGTGCTTCCCGCTTTTCCGGCTTCTTCATTGTACATCTTGGATACGGCCATCCAGGTGGCTCTTAAAACATGATCAATAGTCTTTTCCTTCATATCCAATTTTTGAAGTTTTTCAAAGTTAGGAAAAAATACTATGCGCGCATAGTAAATGCAGGAAAATTTAAATCCTTATTTTAATCCTTAATTTATAATCTATATACTTGAATTCACCAATTCAACTTTGGTTTCAAACTTGTTTTTTAACTATAGTTTTATAAAAACCGAACTTTCCTTACCTTATTAAATGCAGTTATAGAATTTTAATTTTCTTCTTAACTTTACTGCTTATCGAAATGAGATTTATGATTTTGAATTACCCTTTGAAGTTTAAACCTATACTTAAAGAAAGAATTTGGGGCGGTAGAAAATTAATTGATGTCCTGCAAAAAGAGTCAGAGATTAAAAAACCTGGTGAAAGTTGGGAAATATCTGGTCATGAAAGCGACGTATCCATAGTTGAAAATGGAGCTTTGAAGGGAAGATCCCTTGAGGAACTTATAAAGGAATACAAGGAAAAATTAGTGGGTAAAAAAAATTATGAGCAGTATGGGTCTAAGTTTCCACTGCTTATAAAATATATTGATGCAAGGGAAAAACTTTCTGTACAATTGCACCCAGATGATGAAATGGCTCAACAGCGTCACAATTCCTTTGGAAAAACTGAAATGTGGGTAATTATTGACGCAGAGGATGATGCAGAAATTACCGTTGGTTTTAAACCTGGAGTAGACAAAAAAAAATATTTAGAAAGCTTGGAAATAGGAAACATTGAGAACCTGCTTAAATCTGAAAAAGTAAAGAAAGGAGATGCTTTTTTTATAGGTCCCGGAAAGGTTCACGCTATTGGCGCAGGAATTCTTTTGGCTGAAATTCAGCAAACTTCAGATATTACTTATCGTATTTTTGATTATAACAGGAGGGATGATGCCGGTAATTTAAGGGAACTTCATACAGAGGAAGCCATAGATGCAATTGATTTTGAAAATCGGAAGGATTTTGAACTCATTTATGATAGGAAGATGAATGCAACTTCTACCGTTGCAAAATCTAAGTACTTTACTACCAATTACCTGCCTGTTCGGGGAAAGGTTACCAAGGATTACAAAAATTTAGATTCTTTTATTATTTATATGTGCCTGGATGGTCAAGCTGAAGTAAAGGCTAATGACAATGTAGAAACCTTGCATAAAGGACAATCCATACTACTTCCGGCACAACTGGGAAAAGTTGATATTTCTTCGGAAAATTGTGAGCTTCTCGAAATTTATGTAGAATAAACTATTCCTTTTCCTGGAGGATCTTTTCAATTTTCTCCAGTTCTTCTGAAGTGAAGTTCAGGTTTTTTAACGATTCCAGATTATCCTGAAGCTGAGAAATTTTACTAACTCCAACAAGGACTGAAGTAATTCTTTCATCTTTAAGTAGCCAGGCTATTGCCATTTGTGCTAAAGATTGATTTCTATGCTCAGCAACCTGCTGTAATTTTTGAACCTTCTCAACAAGGGCGGGTGTAATTTTAGATTTATCAAGATATCCTCCTTCAATGGCTGCACGGGAATCTGAAGGTATTCCGTGGAGATATTTTGAGGTCAAGATTCCCTGTTCTAAAGGAGAAAAAACTATACTTCCAATTCCTTCCTTTTCCAGAGTATCCAGTAAACCGTTTTCTACCCATCGATCCAGCATATTGTAACGGGGCTGGTGAATTAAAAATGGCGTTCCCTGCTTTTTAAGAATAGCGGCTGCTTTTGCAGTATCTTCTGCCGAGTATTGAGAAACTCCTACGTATAAAGCTTTTCCCTGTCTTACGATCTGGTCTAAGGCACCCATTGTTTCTTCAAGAGGAGTTTCAGGATCGGGCCTGTGGTGATAAAAAATATCTACATAATCCAGCTGCATTCTTTTTAAAGATTGGTCAAGGCTGGCAATTAAATACTTTCGGGATCCAAAATTGCCGTAAGGCCCGGGCCACATATCCCAACCCGCTTTTGTAGAAATTATAAGTTCATCACGGAAACTTTTAAAATCTTCAGAGAATATATGACCAAAGTTCTTTTCAGCACTTCCATATGGTGGACCGTAATTATTAGCTAAATCGAAATGAGTGATTCCATTGTCGAAAGCAGTCCTAAGCAGCTTTCTGGAATTTTTAAAATCATCTACATCCCCGAAGTTATGCCATAGGCCTAATGAGAGCAATGGTAACTTTATTCCGCTTTTACCACATCTCCGGAATTGCATTTGATCGTATCTATTTTCGTTGGCTTTGTATTCTTTCATTATTCCAATCCTGGTATTTCTTTATCAATAGTATAATTTGCACCAAACAAGAGAGGCTTCCGGGAAGCCTCTCTTTTTACCTTTCGTAGATTTCGTTATAGAGGTTCTCGTAAAGTTTTTTGATGTTTCTGCGCTTCAATTTCATAGTAGGAGTGAGGTGTTCTCCTTCAATGCTCCAAATATCTGGAGTCAATCTAAACTTCTTTATTTTTTCCCAACTTCCGAATTTTGCATTATAGAAATCTACTTCTTCCTGGATTCGCTCCAGCACTTCTTGATTCTTTATCAATTCTTCATTTGTGGTACCCAGATCAAGATTTTTCCTGTTTGCCCATTCTCTAACGAAATCAAAGTTAGGCTGGATAAAAGCTGCCGGCATTTTTTCTCCTTCTCCAACAACCATGATTTGATCAATAAAACGTGACTGCTTCATCGTATTTTCTATTATTTGAGGAGCAACATATTTTCCTCCAGAGGTTTTAAACATTTCCTTTTTACGGTCGGTGATCCTTAAGAATCCTTCACTGTCAACTTCACCGATATCTCCCGTATGAAAAAATCCATCTCCATTAAGAACCTCCTTAGTTTTTTCCTCATCCTTATAATAACCAATCATCACATGAGGTCCCTTGGTAAGAATTTCTCCATCTTCTGCAATCTTTACCTCCACGCCGTCAAGAATTTTACCTACTGTGCCAATTTTGAATCCGTGA
>CAZXEY010000098.1:7234-10597 GCA_964639695.1 uncultured Antarcticibacterium sp.
CGTGATTTCGCTGGTCATTTACAGCAATAACCGGAGAAGTTTCAGTTAATCCATACCCTTCCATTACAGGAATTTCGGCTGCAGCAAAAACTCTCGCCAGCCTTGGCTGCAAGGCAGCGCTTCCAGATACTATTAACTGGATATTCCCTCCTAATCCTTCTTTCCACTTGGAAAAGATCAACTTTCGTGCAAGACTTAGCTGTGTTTCATACCACCAGCCATTCGCGCCATAAGGTTCATATTTAAGACCAAGTTCAACCGCCCAGTAGAACAATTTTTGTTTAATGCCTCCCAGTGCAGTTCCTTTAGCAATAATTTTATCATATACTTTTTCCAGTAATCTTGGAACAGCTGTAATTACATGAGGTTTAACTTCCTTGAGGTTGTCGCTTATTTTTTCAATAGATTCGGCAAAGAATATGGAAACGCTGTAATACTGGTACAGGTAAAGCACCATTCGTTCAAAAATATGACAAATGGGTAGGAAACTTAAAGCTGTAAAAGTACCGGTTTCAAAAGGTACTCTTGAGGCACTTCCCAACACGTTACTTACGATATTGTTATGCGATAGCATTACTCCTTTCGGTCTTCCTGTGGTTCCTGAGGTATAGATTAAAGTGGCAAGATCATCTGGTTTAACGGCATTTTTCAATTCTTCAACCTCTTGCTGATTACTTTTATCCTCTCCTAATTTTAAAACTTCTTTCCAGCTTTTGCATCCCTTAATATCATCAAAACTGTAAACCTCTTTTAGTTTTGTATTTTGCTTTATTGCATTTACTTTTTCCAATACTTCCGTATCAGATACAAAGCAATAGGTGGATTCACTGTGATTTATTATATATTCATAATCTTCTTCAGAAATAGTAGGATAAATAGGAACATTTTGAGCTCCTAACTGCAAAATGCCAATATCCATTATATTCCATTCTGTACGATTGTTGGAGGAAATAACTGCAATCTTCTCATTAGGCAAAACCCCAAGCCTTAGTAAACCCCTGCTAATAGCATTGGCTTTATCTATATATTCCCTGGTGGAAATGGTTTCCCAATTGTTACCATATTTGGTTCCCAAAGATTTTTCTAAAGGATGATTTTCTAATTGGTAATAAGGAAAATCGAAGAGTCTTTTTATGTCTTTCATGGAGGTGATCTAAATAAGATATTCCCTGCAAAATAGCAATTAAACCGGGTAATTCAAATCTTATTTGTAAAAAAGAATAAGCGTTCTATTTCTATTTTAGAAGTAAATTAAAAACTTTTTAATAAGTATAATTTCCTCCGTTGGTTTAAAAAATTAAGCTTTAGGAGTTGTGGATCTAAAATGAAACAGAAAGTTATTATTTAAAAATTCAGTATTAACAAGAGTAAAAATTTTCATTACCCATTTAAATTAAGCAATAAAAACCTAAAGCTTATTTTACTGATCTGTAACATTTTATAAAAATTTCCAAACCCTTCCCGAGAGTGTCCTCATCAATGTCCAGAGCAGGTAAAAAAACAATGCTTGTTTTTTCAGTGTTTACCAGTAATCCTTGATCAAAACAAACTTCTTTTAACTTAGCAACCTTTTCCTCATCTTTTAGATCTATCGCGATGGCCAAACCTTTAATTCTAATTTCTACAGAATTATCAGATTCTATTTCTGCGAAACGCTCTTTTACTATTTCTGAATTTTTTTCCAGTTGTGAAAATAATTCCTGCTGGTTAGATTTAAGGTAATTAATTGTGGCTATTGCAGCGTCTACGCTCACAGGGTGCCAACCGTAAGAGGAATATAAACCTACTTCACCTTCAACTTTTTCAGCAATTTCCGGGGTAGTTATAACAGCTCCAATTCCAGCATGTCCAGCTGAAATTGCCTTAGCCATACATAGAATATCTGGTTTAATATCGTAATGTTCTGTAGCAAAAAATTTTCCGGTCCTTCCAAAACCTGTAATTGCTTCATCCATAACTAGTAATGTACCATTCTCGTTACAAAGAATTTCCAGCTCTTTCATAAAATTTTTTTCAGGGATGATGACTCCAAGGTTAATAATCACCGGTTCCATTATAAAAGCGGCATAATCCTTCGTCTGCAATTTGTTTTCAATAGTTTTTAGAGCAACTTTATCTAGTGGCAAATTTATTTTTTCGCAACCTGAAAGTAAATTAGGAAATTTTTTAACTCTTTCAGAAGAACTGAGGCTCAACGCTCCAATAGTATTTCCGTGATAACTTCCTTCTACAGAGAGAAATTTCTTTCTGCCTGTGTACAACATCGACATTTGCATGGCTGCTTCAACAGCTTCAGACCCACCGGTGGTCCTGAAACTTTTTTGCAATTTGCCGGGAGTAATTTCTGCTAATAATTTTGCAAGTTCTACCCAGGGCTTATAAAAAAAATGTGGGTAGACATACGAGGGTCGATCCTCATTTCTTATTTCAGATTCAACTTCCTTTAAATCCCAACCAAAACTACCAACACCGGCTCCTCCAAGAAAATCTACATATTTCCTGCCTTCAGCGTCATAAACAAAACTATTTTTAACCTTGGTTACTTCAAGATCTATACTTTCTCCTCCACGGCCAAAGTATTTTTTACTTTCCTCCTTTACATTCATAATTTAAATTTTCAGTTAAACTAAAAGATATAAAAAATGCAGAGGTCATTATGTTAGGGAAAGCTAAATGACCTTTTAAAAAATGATAAAAAAAAGCCCCAATCGGGGCTTAAATCTATAGAATATGAAAGTTTATTTTTTTTCCAGCCACTTCCTCGCATTTACAAAAGCTTCCAGCCAGGGAGTCACCTCATCTTTTCTTCCTTTAGGATAATAGGCCCAGTTCCATTGAAAAGTTGATCTTTCCAGGTGTGGCATCATCACCAAATGCCTGCCGGTATCATCGGTTAACATCGCAGTATTATGATTAGAACCATTAGGATTAGAGGGATAGGTATTGTAGCCATACTCACCCACAATATTATAACGATCTTTAGAATAAGGGAAACTGAACTTGCCTTCCCCATGTGCTGCCCAAATTCCTAATCTGCTTCCAGAAAGAGAGCTTAGCATAACAGAGTTATTTTCTTTAATTTCAACGGAAGTAAAGGTGCACTCGAATTTTTTGGATGCATTGTGAAGCATTTTTGGTTTTTGCTCATGATCAGGATTAATAAGACCCAGCTCAATAAATAACTGGCAACCGTTACAAACTCCTAATGAAAGCGTGTCTTCTTTACTGAAGAAATTGTCTAAGGCAGCTTTTGCTTTATCATTATATAAAAATGCTCCGGCCCATCCTTTTGCACTTCCCAATACATCTGAATTTGAAAATCCACCCACAGCTGCAATAAATTTTATATCGGCAAGATCTTCT
>CAZXEY010000098.1:10607-11609 GCA_964639695.1 uncultured Antarcticibacterium sp.
CGCTAAATACATTGCCCGAGCCATTTCCCGTTCACTGTTAGAGCCTTTTTCCCTGATAATAGCCGCTTTAATTCTTGGTTTCGTAGTTTCTAATTCCGGAAGTTTTCCATCAAATTGCTCCGGAAATTTAAAATGCAAGGGTTGCTCTTTATAATTCTTAAAACGCTGAGTAGCACTGTCAATTCCGCTTTGCTTTTTATCGAGTAAGAAGGAAGTTTTGAACCAGGTATCTCTTAGCGCCGGAATATCAAATTCAAAAGTTTGATCACCCGCTTTAATTTTTAAAATATTGCCTTCCGTTACTGTTCCAATTTTAAAGAATTCCAGTCCTTCATCATTAAACAATTTTTCTACGGAAGCATCTTTAGCCTGAAAAACAATTCCGCAGTTTTCATTAAACAGAAGTTTAACCGGATCATTTTCTCCCAATTCTGAAAGGTCAATATTGGCAGCGAGGTTATTATCGGCAAAACACATTTCCAATAGAGTAGTAATTAATCCTCCTGAAGCCACATCGTGTCCTGCAACAATAAGTTCCTGTTTTATTAAAGCCTGAATGGTATTAAAAGCATTAGAAAAATAGCTATGATCTTTTATAGTTGGAACTTCTTTACCTACTTTATTAAGTGTTTGGGCAAAAGAGGAGCCTCCTAATTTAAAAGAATCCTGAGAAAAATTCATATAGTAAATAGCACCTGCATCTTTTTGAAGGACCGGTTCTATTACTTTAGATATGTCATCGCAATGTCCTGCTGCTGAAATTATTACAGTTCCAGGGGCCAATACATCTCCCTCTTTATATTTTTGTTTCATGGAAAGGGAATCCTTTCCTGTAGGGACATTAATTCCCAGCGAAATTGCAAAATCTGATACTCCCTGAACAGCTTCGTACAATCTTGCATCTTCTCCTTCATTATTACAGGGCCACATCCAGTTAGCCGATAAAGAAACAGATTTAATACCCTTTTCCAAAGGTGCCCAAATGATATTCATCAACGCTTC
>CAZXEY010000099.1:0-11571 GCA_964639695.1 uncultured Antarcticibacterium sp.
TTGCAAAAGGAAAATCACAGAAGGATGCTATAAAAGATGGATTTAACAATGCTTTGTCTTCTATTTTAGATGCCAACATAACCACAGGTTTAACTGGGTTTATTTTGCTTGTTCTTGGTACAGGTCCTATAAAAGGTTTTGCTACCACTTTACTTATAGGTATTGCCACTTCTTTATTCACGGCAATATTTATTACAAGGTTGTTCATCGACGGCTATGGAAAAAATGGAAAATCTTTGGCTTTTAGTACATCTGTTACTAAAAACCTATTCCAGAATCTAAAAATAGATTTTCTTGGAAAAAGAAAAATGGCTTATATCATTTCCGGAATTTTAATTATGATAAGTGTTGGATCGTTTTTTATTAATGGGTTAAACCAGGGCGTTGACTTTGTTGGTGGGAGAACTTATACGGTTCGTTTCGCAGATGATGTAAACCCTTCTGCTATTCAAAGTGATCTTATTGCAGTTTTTGGAAGTGCAGAGGCTAAAACCTTTGGAGCTAATAACCAATTGAAGATTACAACCAAATATAAGGTTGAAGATGAAGGGGAGGCTGTTGATACAGAAATACAGCAGATGCTTTATCAAGCTTTATTGCCATATATGCCACAGGATCTAACCTTTGAAGATTTTACTGTAGGATCCAAAGAAAGGGCGATAGGTATTATGCAATCGATGAAGGTAGGTCCTACAATTGCAGACGATATAAAAAATGACTCTTTCTGGGCTATTCTTGGATCTCTTGTTGTGATTTTCCTTTATATTCTTTTAAGATTTAGAAAATGGCAATTTAGTTTAGGTGCTGTTGCTGCTGTAGCGCATGATGTTATAATAGTCTTGGGTATATTCTCCCTGTTTTATAATGTTATGCCGTTTAGTATGGAAATAGACCAGGCATTTATTGCTGCTATTCTTACAGTAATTGGATATGGTATTAACGATACAGTGGTTATTTTTGACAGGATTCGGGAGTTCTTAAATGAACATTCCTCCTGGCCACTAGGTCGTAGTGTTAACGCTGCTTTAAACAGTACAATGAGTCGAACAGTTAATACCTCGTTGACTACCTTAATTGTGCTACTTGCAATCTTTATCTTTGGTGGTGAGAGCTTAAGAGGGTTTATGTTTGCAATGATAGTTGGTATTATCGTTGGTACTTATTCATCTTTATTTATAGCCACTCCTATTATGGTTGACAGTGTGCGTAAAAAAGAAAGTATCGATGCAAAGAGAAAGGTAGCTACTACCACTGCGTAAAATAGAATAGATATAAAAAAGAAATAAAAAAAGCTGCCATTTGGCAGCTTTTTTTATGCTTCATTACTTCTATTTAATCTATTGATTGAAAATCAATTTTATCACCTATTTCTATTCCCCATTCCTCAATTTTCCCTGCATTAAGTTCCAGAATAAATTGTGCCGGTACATCACTTAAAATTGACGTTTCATCATACGGCGTTGCATTTTCTCTATAGCTCACAAGGGTGCTGTCAGCTCCATAAAAAAGGATATCCAGAGGAATACGGGTATTCTTCATGTAAAAGCTTCTTGGAGCAGCGCTGGAATAAACAAATAGCATTCCCTGGTCATCTTCCATAGAATCCCTGTACATAAGTCCGGTTTCCTGTTCATAAGGAGTGTCGGCCACTTCAATATCCACTTTTTGAATAGTATCACCAGATTTTAAAAGGAAGAGTTCCCCCTCCTTTTCAAAAACAATCTCTGCGGTTTCAACTTCCTGTGTTCCTTTGGTGTTATCTCCGCAGGAAAGAATTAGACCGCTCATTAACATCCAGGTAAGATATTTGGCTGTTTTTCTCATATAGTTTTATTTCTTTTAGGTCTGAACATAAAATAAAATCCGGCGAGAATAAATGGAATACTTAACCACTGTCCTGTATTTAATACCCAAACCGCCCGTTCACCTACCTGTGGTTCCTTTAAAAACTCAATGAAGAATCTTACAGTCCATAGCAGGACTAAGAACAATCCAAAAATATAACCTTCCTTAAATTTTTTATCTGTTTTCCAGTACACAAACCATAAAATCAAAAAGACAAGGATGTAGCAAAACGATTCATAAAGCTGTGCGGGATGTCTTGGAAAGTCTTCGCCAAGTTTTGCAAAAATAACTCCGTAGTCAGTGTTGGTAGGTTTTCCTATAATTTCAGAATTCATAAAATTCCCAATTCTAATAAAAACTCCTCCACTGGCCACAGGAATAACGATCCTGTCTAATATCCACAAAGTTGATTTGTCTAGGACATTTTTGCGGTATAGATACATTGCAATTATAATTCCTATAGCTGCTCCATGACTTGCGAGTCCCCTAAACCCTGTGAATTCAAATTCAGGTTCAAATCGAACCGGTAGGAAGATTTCCAGTAAATGATTTTGGAAGTAATCCCAATCGTAAAATATCACATGCCCCAGTCGGGCCCCGATAAGGGTTGCCAATACCATGTATATAAATAATGGATCCAGTTTTTCTTCAGAAATTCCTTCTTTAAGGTAGATACTTTTCATAATGTACCAACCCAGGCCGAAAGCAATTAAGAACATTAAACTGTAGTAGTGGAGGGTTAGAATTCCAAGATCGATTCCTTCGGAAGGATTCCAGACAATTGCATTAAAAAGCATCTAGTGATATTTTATTTACTGTAAAGATACATTTTTGAAGGATTACGCAAAGAATAATCTGGGTAAGCTATGGAACAGGATCATGGCCTGAGCCTCCCCAGGGATTACAGCTCAATATTCTTTTTATTCCAAGCCAGCCTCCTTTAACGAGGCCATGTTTTTCCAGGGCTTCCAGGGTGTAATTTGAACAGGTTGGGGTATAACGGCAAACAGCCGGAGTTAAAGGAGAAATTGCTTTCTGATAAAATTTAATCAGAAGAATAAAAGGATAAGCAACTCCTTTATAAGCCATTTTTGAAAATTTATTATTCCAGGGAATAGGTAGTGCCTTCTTTCCCATCTTTTAAAAGAATACCTACATTAAGAAGTTGATCCCTTATCCTATCACTGGTAGCGAAATCTTTATTGCTACGGGCCTCATTCCTTAAGTTGATCAAGACTTCGATCGCACCCGATAATTTTTCTGAATTATCCTCATTGGCAACGGTGGTATCCAGCAACCCTAAGACATCAAAAATAAACGAATGCATGGTTTCTTTTAATAGATCCCTGTCCTGCTCATTTATTTTCCCTTCCCGCTCTTTTATGGCGTTTATATTTTTAACTGCTTCAAAAAGATTTGCAATAAGAATTGGGCTGTTGAAATCATCATTCATCGCATCATAACAGCTCTGTCTCCATTCCCGTACATTAAAAGAAGATTCAGAGGCAACAGGAAGCTGAGCAATATTTCTATAAGCTTCCATAAGCCGGTTGAAGCCTTTTTCACTTGCAGATAAAGCTTCATCAGAAAAATCTAAAATACTTCTATAGTTGGCCTGCAACATAAAGAACCGGGCTACAGAAGGATGATAGGCTTTGCTAAGCACCTCATTTTCTCCCGTAAATATTTCGGAAGGTAAAATATTATTCCCTGTACTTTTGGCCATTTTTTTCCCGTTGAGGGTAAGCATATTGGCGTGCATCCAGTATTGAACAGGAGTTTTTCCTGTTGAAGCTTCTCCCTGGGCGATTTCGCATTCGTGATGTGGAAATTTTAAATCCATTCCGCCACCATGAATGTCAAATTCTTCCCCTAGATATTTTGTACTCATTACGGTGCATTCAAGATGCCAACCCGGGAATCCGTCACTCCAGGGGGATGGCCACCTCATTATGTGTTGCGGCTCCGCTTTTTTCCAAAGGGCAAAATCCTGCGGATTTTTCTTATCGCTTTGGGCAGCAAGTTCCCTGGTATTCGCAATCATATCTTCAAGAGCTCTTCCGCTTAATTTACCGTATTGATGATCTTTATTAAATTTTAAAACATCGAAATAAACAGATCCATTAACCTCATAAGCCAAGCCGTTATTTATTATTGTTTTAATAGTTTCAATTTGTTCTACAATATGGCCTGTAGCGGTAGGTTCAATGCTTGGAGGTAAATTATTGAATTTTTGAAGTATGTTATGGAAATCTATCGTATACCTTTGAACCACTTCCATGGGTTCAATTTGTTCTAGTCGAGCCTTTTTAGCAATACGGTCTTCCCCTGTCTCAGCATCATTTTCAAGATGTCCTGCATCGGTAATATTCCTAACATAGCGCACTTTAAAACCAAGGTGCTTTAAATATCTAAAAACAAGATCAAAAGAAATAAATGTTCTACAGTTCCCGAGGTGTACATTGCTGTAAACAGTGGGGCCACAAACATACATTCCCACACTACCTTCAGTTAAAGGAGTGAAAATTTCCTTTTCACCCGTCAAAGAATTATAAATCTTTAAGTTTTGTTCTTTATAAAGCGCCATTAAGAGATTTTGTTTAGTTAAAATTGGTCTCTAAATTAATATAATCCAGAAAATCTCTTCGTGTTTCGGCATCTTTAAATTTTCCACCATATTCACTGGTTACTGTGCTGCTGTCAACATCTCTTATTCCGCGGCTGTTAACGCAAAGATGCTTCGCATCAATAACGCAGGCAACATCTTCGGTGCCCAGGGCTTCCTGAAGTTCTTTTACAATTTGCATAGTTAACCTTTCCTGTACCTGTGGTCTTTTTGCATAATAATCCACTATGCGGTTCATTTTAGATAAACCTATAACTGTACCGTTGGAAATATAACCTACATGGGCTTTTCCAACGATAGGTAGTAAATGGTGTTCGCAGGTTGAATAAAGAATGATATTTTTCTCAACAAGCATTTCCCCGTACTTGTATTTATTTTCAAAAGTTGAAGCTTTGGGACGAAGATCGGGATGTAGGCCTCCAAATATTTCCTTCACAAACATTTTAGCGACCCGGTTAGGAGTACCTTTTAAACTGTCATCTGTTAGATCCAGTCCCAGGGTATTCATTATATTAGTAACATCCTTTTTAATAAGTTCGATTTTTTCGGCGTCACTTTTTTCAAACGCATCTTTTCTTAAAGGAGTATCAGTATTGGCACTTATAAAAGCATCTCCACCATCATCAATGGCTTCGTCTATTTTACCTGTCTTCATTGAACTTTTTATGTTATAGTCGTAAACTAGTTTATTGGCTTGCAAAGATACTAATTAAATGCAGTTTTGTCCAAAGTTTCCCTTTCGTGCCAGTATATATCTACAAGGATTTTCATTAATTTGCAGAAGAATTAGGATTTTTTTATGAATGCAGTTCGTGTAATTGGTCTTTTTGCTTTAATAACTGCAGTTTTTACCTGGGGTTCTTTCGCACAGGGGGGGCGATGTTCATCCATACAGCCTTTTTGCGCGGGAAATTCCACGCTTATTTTTCCTAATTCTCATCCTGGTAATAGTTCCCAAACCAATGCAGAGGTTGGGCCAGATTATGGATGCCTTGCCACTCAGCCATATCCCGCCTGGTTTTATTTACAAATAGCAGATCCAGGAGATCTTGAATTCTTAATTACCCAAAGCTCAAATCCTGATGGAACAGGAGCTTTTTATGATGTAGATTTTATTGTTTGGGGCCCTTTTACTGATGGCGAGGAATTCTGTTCTAATACGGCCCTTTCCGCTCAAAATACTATAGACTGCAGCTACTCCCCATCTTCGGTGGAGAGAATGACGATAAGAAACGCAGTAGCAGATGAAATTTATGTGGTATTAATAACAAATTTTTCAGCAGCTCCCGGTTATATAAGTTTACAACAAACCAATACGGGTGGGGGTTCTACAGATTGTTCTATTGTGGGTAGTGCGCTTGGTGACGACCAGGTGCTTTGTGGCGAAACTTCTTTTACCTTAGATGCTACCAACCCACAGGCTGATACTTATACGTGGTTTGTCTTAAATGAGCAAACCAATACTTATGTTGTTATTCCAGGAGAAACAGGTCCTACTTTAACAGTGACCCAAACAGGAAATTACCAGGTTACGGTAAGAAATATTGCTCAAAATCAGGAAGCCAGTGATGATGTTTTAATAGAATTTTTCGATCTTCCCGTTGCCGCCACCCCCGGGCCGGTTTTTGGATGTCCAGTTGATGAAAATGTTATTTATGATTTAACTACCGCCGGAGAGGAATTAACCGGAAATAATTCAGGAACCTATTCTATTAGATTTTATAGGAATCAAGCAGATTATGACAGTGGAATAGTTATTCAAAATCCTGAAAGGTATGCAGGAACTGAAGATGAAATTATCCTAGCTACCATAGTAGATCAAAATTCGGGATGTGAATCTTCTCCTGTTCAAGTAGAATTAAATCCAACTTCCAACCCAGAAATTAATCTGGATCCAGAAACTGTTTTATGTGTAAATGCTAATGCAATAATGATTGCTCCGGTTTCAATAGGTAAAGATCTTGGAATTGGGTACATCTATAATTGGAGCCCTGCCAATGATCCTGATGGTAATGGAATACAAAATCCCGTATTTACTATCTCAGAACTTCCTTCCCAGGGAGTAATAACTTTGGAGTTAACTAACAAAGAAACCGGATGTAAATTTAATTATTCTACTCAACTAAGAGTCTTTGCACCGCCTGTTAATATAATAACAGAAATATCGGGGAGTGACTTTGATAATGGTTATACAATTGTTGCCACAGCAGTACGTGGTATAGGGGAAGAAACACGATATGAGTACCGGCTGGATAATGGCCCATGGCAGGAAAACTCTACATTTACCGGAGTCTCAGGTGGAAGTCACCGATTGTATGCCCGGGAAATAAACGGTTGCGGGGATCCCTTTTCCATCCCGTTGAGATTAATAGGTTACCGAAGATTTTTTACACCTAATTCTGATGGGTACAACGATACCTGGAATGTTATTAATGACAATATTCCTTCAATAAAGAAGCTATATATTTTTGACAGGTATGGAAAATTGTTGAAAGAAATAAATCCAACTTCAGGAGGGTGGGATGGTACATATAATGGAAAAAATATGCCTGCAGATGATTACTGGTTCCTGCTTCAATACATAGACCCCGAAACAGGAGAACTGGAAGAATTTAAAGCTAATTTCACGTTAAAAAGATAATCCGGATACTGGATCATAAAGATCTGGTATCCGGATTTATTTATATCTTTTCAGTTTATATTCCGAAGCTAAGGGAAAGAATTACACTGTTTAGTTCCTGTTCAATATTAGCTGAATTAGTTAATCCAACCTGGTAAAGTTGGGGATTATTAGTTCTGCTTGCGCTGTCATAAGCAAGATCTAATTTAAAATTACCAAAGTTATAGCCTAGTCCTAAGGAATATCCTTTAAGTTCACCAATAGTGGATTCGTTTTTATAAGGGCTTTCTTCCATTCGGTATCCCCCTCTTAAGCTTAATGCCTTAATCCGGTATTCAGCACCAATCCTGTAGGTAGAGGCAGCCTGTAATTCTTCACTAATCCTTGTGTTTTGAAAAGTAAATTCAGGATCATTAGTGGGGCGTAATTCAGTTTCAGTATAATCTTTATAGGTGTAATCAAAGCTTATTAAACCGGAAGTTCCAAATAAAACTGCAGCACTACCTGTTAGTTTCCCCGGAGTTTTTAGCCGGTATTCAGGGTAAATATTAATAACATTAGGATTTACTACAACTCTCTCATCAAATTCATTGTTGGTTTCAAGCCTTTGAGTTGTTTCTTCGGCAATGGTTAGCCAGGTGGGGGTTTCATAAGCTACTCCCAGTCTTAAATAATCATTTACCTTGGCAATACTTCCAAGGTTTAAAGAAAATCCCGAACCTGTTGTGCTTAAATTATTTGAAAAGATAATTTCATTTGTTTCACTTCCGGGATTATTATTGGTTTCAAACAGTCGGGTAGATCTGTCATAATTCAGGAAATGAGCATTTAAATTAGCTCCCAAATAAAGAAAGTCCTTAAATGCCGATGAAAAGTTGAAGGCAAATTTTCCATTTAATCCTGTGGCAGCATAAGCATATTGCTGATTAAAAGTTCCCGATGCTACTGTAGAGGAGTAAAAAGTGTTCCCAGGAGTGTTTGAGTTAGGATCTATTATAAATCCCTGATATCCTAAAAATGCCTGTTGTGCACCATAGCCCTCATTTTCACCTAAAAACCGGTATAGATCTGAAACTGTTTCATTGTCAATAGTTTCCAATAGGCTTAACGGAACTCCATTGGCATAACTAAGGAAGTAACTGTCGATAGAAGTGGAGCTTGTTCCCCGGGCAAGGTAACTGTCCCTGAAATTATTCTTCTGAGAAAAATTCACTCCTAAAGTAAAACGGGACCAATTGTTTTCAGGATCGGTACTATTAAAGACCATAACGGCCCCTGCCTGATCAAAGTTGGCGTCAGAGTTTTTACCCGATGTTATTCTATTAAAATAACCCGTGTTATTATTAATTTGGTTATAGCTCAGGGTAACTGTGGCCGCACTGTTCAAAAAAACGGCAGATCCCGCAGGATTTATATCCAATGCTGAAAGATCTCCCCCAAGAGCACCAAACGCCCCACTCATTCCTCTTAATCTTGCTGTTCCCGATAATTCTTCCATAGAATATCGTAAAGCGTCTGTTACATCCTGTGCCTGTGAAAAGGTCATAGCCAAACAGGCTATGACCGTTATAGATAGTTTTTTCATAAAAATTTTCAGAATTTTCAATTTTAGTTTCCTCGACCTCTACCGCTACTTCCGGAAGAACTTCTACCGCTTCCGCTGGTTCCTGAACTTCTTGGGGTGCTACTGCTTCTCATAGTTCCTGAACTTCGGCCTGTGTTAGCAGACGGTCTTGAAAATACATCACTACTTCTTGAAGATCTGTAAATAGACTGTGAAGATCTTGCATTCCTGTAAGGATTATCGGTATTAGCACGAGTTTGATAGTCTCTGGAAATTGTTCTTCTGGTTATTCCATACTCGTCATTAGAATTTCGAAGATTTCTTATACTTCTTGAATAACTGGAAGTTCTTCCTCTTTGATCAAGGTTGGTGGCATTTCTTAAATTTGCAGTTCTTGAACTTCTATAGGAAGAAGAAGTCTCTCTTCGTCCGGTATTAAAAGCTACGTTATTCCGGTTGTAGTTGTAAAATCTGTTTCCATAAAACCCGTATGGGTTATTCCATCCTCCGGCACCGAAAAAGAATGGGTGTACTCTAAACCCAAAACCTCCATATCCAACTGCCCATGGGTGACCCCAAAATCCAGGCCCCCAATGTCCGGGACCCCAAAATCCAGGTCCATAAAAACCGGGTCCATAAAAACCTGGTCCCCAAAAAGGATCGAAGGCGTATAATCCACCACCCCAATAAGGATTAAAGAATCCTCCATAAAAGCCGGTGTTAATAATATTAACCGAGTATGAATCTGGTTCAAATCCCCAGGGAGCATTCCCTCCGGAAAAATTGGATGCCTGTTGTTCACCCGGCTGATAATTACCGGTGGATGAATAAGATTCTACGTCTGTAAAAATAGCTCCTTCTGCCAATACATCACCGTATAGTGCAGCTTCTTCTGCAAAAAGGGTTTGATAGTAATCTTGATTGCTTTCCTGGTTGGCGTTTTGATATTGATTTGGTCTCTCCATGCGCGAAGTCTCTCCATAAATACCATCGCTACCATAGCCCGAGTATTGATAGGAACCACAGGAAGCAAGTAAAAGAAAAGACACAAGCGCCAAGAAAAAAAGAATTTTACGAGGTAATATATTTATAGGATTCATTCGCTGTGTATTTAATTGTTGAACTTTACAAAAATAGTTAGTTTTGCGCTAACTAGTTGTACCTTTAACTCAGGGAACAACTACCTTTATTAACACAAGCTTTATGCCAAATAACAGTAGATGAGTAAGAAATTAACAACACGCAAAGAGGACTATTCCAAATGGTACAATGAATTGGTAGTTAATGCAGATCTGGCTGAGAATTCAGCAGTTAGAGGATGTATGGTAATTAAACCTTATGGGTATGCTATTTGGGAAAAAATGCAGGCAGAGCTGGACAGGATGTTCAAGGATACGGGACATCAAAATGCGTACTTTCCATTATTTGTTCCTAAAAGTCTTTTTGAAGCTGAAGAAAAAAATGCAGAAGGATTTGCTAAGGAATGTGCCGTAGTTACTCATTACAGGTTGAAAACAGATCCCGAAAATAGCTCCAAATTAATAGTTGATCCTGAAGCCAAGCTGGAGGAAGAATTAATTGTTAGGCCAACATCTGAAGCTATAATCTGGAGTACTTATAAAGGCTGGATCCAATCCTATCGTGATCTTCCTATTTTAATTAATCAATGGGCCAATGTGGTGAGATGGGAAATGAGGACCCGACTGTTTTTAAGAACTGCAGAATTTCTTTGGCAGGAAGGGCATACCGCTCACGCCACAAAAGCAGAAGCTATTGCAGAAGCAAAGCAAATGAATGATATTTATGCTGAATTTGCTGAGAATTTCATGGGTATTCCGGTTTTAAAAGGAGTTAAAAGTGAAAATGAGCGATTTGCAGGGGCAGAGGAAACGTATTGTATTGAAGCTTTAATGCAGGATGGAAAAGCTTTACAGGCAGGAACATCACATTTTCTGGGCCAGAATTTCGCAAAAGCGTTCGATGTTAAATTTGCTTCCAAAGAAGGAAATCTGGAACATGTATGGGCTACCTCCTGGGGAGTTTCAACCAGGCTTATGGGAGCCTTAATTATGACTCATAGCGATGACAATGGTTTGGTTTTACCTCCAAACCTGGCGCCTATACAAGTGGTAATAGTTCCAATTTATAAGGGAGAGGAGCAGCTCGAGCAAATATCACAGGTAGCCAATGAGCTTGTAAAGGATCTTAAAGCGAAAGGAATAACAGTTAAATATGACGACCGGGACACCCAAAAGCCAGGCTGGAAATTTGCCCAATATGAACTGCAGGGTGTTCCTGTAAGGATTGCTATAGGTCCTAAAGATCTTGAAAAAGGGAGTGTGGAGCTAGCGAGGAGAGATACCCTAAGCAAAGAAATTGTGCCCAAAGGAGAGGTTGTCGCCAAAATTGAAAATTTGATGGAGGAGATCCAGGATAGCCTATATAAAAGGGCGAAGGACTTTAGAGACAGCCATATTACGTTAGTAGATAATTTTGATGAGTTTAAGGAGGTGCTTTCTTCTAAGGGAGGATTTATTTCAGCTCATTGGGATGGTACGCCAGAAACTGAACAAAAGATAAAGGAGAGAACAAAAGCAACCATTAGATTAATTCCAATTGAAGGAAAACAGGAAGAGGGAAAATGTGTGCTTACGGGAAAACCTTCGGCTCAAAGAGTTTTATTTGCTAAAGCCTACTAAAATAGGGTAGTTGATTGATTAAAAAGAGTTAGATTAAATTTCTTTTGAAGTTTAAATTACCTTTTAATGTTCTCCCGGAAATTCTATAAAAAGTAATTTCTGTTAATTTTAGAAAATTTTTGTTCAACATTTGCGGCATTAAAAAATAGTTGTATTTTTGCATCCGCAGTTAAACAAAAAATGGTCCTTTCGTCTATGGTTTAGGACGCCATTTTTT
>CAZXEY010000100.1:0-5423 GCA_964639695.1 uncultured Antarcticibacterium sp.
TACCCCGGCACGAATAGCCTTTATTTCCTGCTCCTTTTCCTTAGGAACAATCATTAACACATCCTTATCATCTACTATTATATAGTCGCTCAAACCATCAACTACAACTATTTTATGCCCGGAGGTATGAACTATATTCCTGCCCGATTCGCGAGGCACCAGTTGAGCATTTACAACTGCATTCTCCTCGGAATCCTTTGCCAGTTTGGAATATAATGCCCCCCAGGTTCCCAGGTCATCCCAAACAAAGGAAACCGGTATTACATAAACCTGTTTTGATTTCTCAAGAATGGCATAATCAATAGATATATTCTCCGCTTTTGGAAAAGCATCTCTAATAAATTCATCCTCTCCACCTTTATTAAATTTATCTTCCCCAGCGTTAAAAAGATTAAACATATCCTTTTGATGATTCTTAAAAGCTTTAATTATAGAAGAGGTTTTCCAAATAAAGATCCCTGAATTCCAAAGATAATTTCCTTCTTCTAAATACGCTTTTGCCTTTTTAAGCTTTGGTTTCTCAGTAAATTTTAAAACCTTTTTAAAATCATTTTCTTTATTCTCTTCTTTGTTATATTGAATGTACCCATAACCAGTATTTGGATTTTTAGGTTTTACCCCTAAGGTTATTAAATTATCATCCTGCCTGGCAGCATCAAACGCCAGGTTCACAAATCCCGCGAATTCTTCTTCGTCTTCAATCCAGTGATCACTTGGTGCAACTATCACTAAAGCATCCTTATTGGATTTGTGAATTTTTAAAGTGGCCAATAAAATAGCGGGTGCAGTATTTCGCATTTCCGGCTCAAGTATGATTTGATCGCGTTTAATTTTAGGCAATTGTTCCTGCACAATATCTGCATACATCTTATTGGTAAGAATTAAAATATTTTCAGCAGGAACAACTTTAACCAGCCGGTTAAATGTTTGTTGGATCAGAGTTTCGCCCAAACCCATCATATCATGAAATTGTTTTGGATGTGAGGAAGTACTAACAGGCCAAAATCTTGATCCCACTCCCCCTGCCAATAGAACAGCATAATAATCCTTGTTGTAATTAATCATAGCTTAAGGCTGTATTATATTATAAATTCTACCTGGGCATTTGGCTGGAAAAGGTAAACCTTGCCGGTTGTAATTTCAAGACATTCGTAAAGCTTTCGTCGCTTTGGTCCTTTTTTAAAAATTTTGCCATTATATATTTTGAACGAACCTCCTGCCGGAACTTCAAAAATATAGTTTTTATCAGTCTCAGGATCAAAATTCTTTAGTGCTACAGAGAGTTGCGCATCTGTATCACTGCTTGCTTTAGGGTTTTTAAAGTGTTTTGCAATTAATGGAAGCAAAGAATGAGGAAAAATTTCTGGCCTTATAAAAGGTAACATTAATTGCTGAAATGTAAATTTCCATTCTTTTCCATGAGGCTTTATTCTACCTCCAAATTTTTCAAAAGCTACTAAATGGGCAATCTCGTGGATAAGGGTAATAAGGAACCTGTAATGATTTAAATTTGAATTCACAGTGATTTGATGCACCCCACCCTCTAATTTACGATAGTCCCCGTGCCGGGTTACCCTTTCATTTACAATTTTTAAATAGATCCTGTTTTCTTCAATCATTTTAAAAACAGGCGGCACTGCATGTGTTGGGAGATATTTTTCAAGAATCCTGTTCATTTATTCCCGATTTAAGGAGTACTACTTGAAACCTGCAGCAATTTGCCGTTAAAATACTTATTTCCATTTAGACTAAAATCAACAATATACTTTGCCATTTCCCCTGCAGATAATGGAGCTGTATAACCAGGAAATGCCTCTTCCAGCATTTCAGTCTGTACAGCTCCCAGCGCTAAAACATTAAAACTGGGACCTGATTCTTTGTATTCCTCAGCCAATAATTCAGTTAAAGTAATTAAAGCAGCTTTACTGGAACTATAGGCAGAAAGTCCACTGAATTTCATACTTCCCTGCACTCCCCCCATACTACTTATATTAACGACGTGACCCTCTTCTCCCATTAAAGGCAATATCATTTGAATTAATCCAACTACCGCAAAAACATTTGTTTCATAAACCTTTTTAAATTCTTCTAAAGTTGATTCTCTAAATGATTTATTTAAAATTGCACCGGCATTATTAATTAAAATATCTACACTTCCATACCGGGAGCTTAAGAAACCTGCCACTTCCTGTAGATTATGTTTTTCAGTTATATCACAGGAGAAAGCTTTTACGTTCTTAAGATTTAATTCTTCAACAGGGGTAACATTTCTGGAAAGCGCTAAAACCTTATAACCTTGTTCAGCAAAAAGCTTCACCATTTCTAAACCAATTCCACGGCTCGTGCCGGTTATTACAACATTCTTCATTTTTAGTTTAATTTTATTTCTTTATCTACGGAATTTGCCATTTTGATAATTCCGGGTACAACAGCTTCAATTAGACCTGCCATATGAGCGTAGTCCATTTTATCTGCTTCATCTGAAACATGATGGTAGTAGTCGTAATTTGTAAAATCGAACGTACTAATGGTTTGCGCAGGCACATTAAATTCCAAAAAGAAAGGATAATTATCACTCCTCTGGAAAAGATTATATTGTTTAGCCTGTGGAAGAAATCCTAAAGTTTTAGCACCGGTATATTCATTAAATTTTTCAGCAAAGTTGGAATTTTCAAATCCTGTCAAATAAGCCAGATAGTCTTTTCCTTTCATAGGCACTCCTATCATTTCCAGGTTTAACATCGCATATAGATCCATTCCCTCACCCTTGAGACGTTTCGCGAGCTTTTTAGCTCCCTCCAGTCCTATTTCTTCTGCAGAAAACAAGGTAAATAAAACACTCCTTTTAAGATCCTCCTTAGAAAGCAATTTTGCAAGTTCCAGCACGGCAACAGTCCCCGCCGCGTTATCGTTTGCTCCATTGGCAATAGAATCTCCATCAACAACCTTTCCCAAACCAATGTGGTCGTAATGTGCCCCCACAATAATAAATTCATCCTTTAAATCAGGATCATTTCCTTCCAGCATTCCTACCAGGTTATATCCGGTTTTCCCTTTTACTTCAAACGAATCCCTGTAAATTTTAAAAAATGGCTTAAGATTATTTTCCTCAAAAATCTTTTCTGCAAACCTCGCTGCCTTTTCAATACCTTCAGTTCCTGTTTCCCTTCCTCTCAATTCATCTGATGTTAAAAATTCCATGGAATTTCTTATGGAAGCTTCAGAAACTTCAGCTGCAACTTTACTAGAATTTGCCGTTGGCACAGGATTGGATTCTTCCGAAGATTTTTGAGTAGTATTACAGGAAGAAAGGACACAAAAAATAAGTGCCCACAAAATTAAAAAGGAATTTCTCATAAGGCTAAAGATAAAAAAATCCCGCAAGAGAGCGGGATTTAAATGTTTCAAAAATGGTGATTTATTAAACCAACATGGTTACAGGGTTTTCCAAATAAGTTTTTAATGTTTGAAGAAAAGCGGCACCTGTTGCCCCATCTACTGTTCTATGATCACAGGCAAGAGTTACCTTCATCGTATTACCAATAACTATTTGCCCTTTTTTGACTACCGGCTTTTCAACAATTGCACCTACAGATAGAATTGCAGAATTTGGCTGGTTTATGATACTGGTAAATTCTGTAATACCAAACATTCCTAAATTAGAAACTGTAAAAGTACTTCCCTCCATTTCCTGTGGTTGCAGTTTTTTATTTTTCGCTTTTCCTGCAAGATCTTTTACATTAGATCCAATTTGGGTAAGCGACATTTGGTCTGCAAATTTTAAAACCGGAACCACAAGGCCATCCTCCACCGCAACAGCAACTCCTAAATGTATATGTTTTGCAATTTTAGTAGAATCACCGGTCCATTGAGAATTTACCCGGGGATGCTTTCTCAATGCCATAGCCGAGGCTTTAATGACCATATCATTGAAAGACACCTTAACATCTGGCAAATTATTAATTTGAATCCTGGAAGCCATTGCTGTTTCCATATTCACCTCTATGGTAAGGTAATAATGAGGTGCTGTAAATTTAGATTCTCCAAGGCGTTTAGCGATGGTTTTTCGCATTTGGGAATTCTTGATCTCCTCAAATTCCTCCTCGCCGGCTGGAACATAAGGTTTTACGGAACTAGATTGCGCTTCCTGAGATTTTTCCTGAGCGGGAGCAGCTGATTTTAGTTTTTCTGAAGGTTTAAAGGATTCTATATCCTTCTTCACGATTCGGCCATTTTCTCCCGATCCTTTTACATCTTCAAGATTAATCCCTTTGTCTTCTGCCATTTTCTTTGCAAGCGGAGAAGCAAAGATTCTTCCGCCGTCCGATGATCTTGAATCTTTATTCAAAGATTCTGAAGATCGATCTTCTTCCGGTTCTTCAACTTCCTTTTTCTCTTCTTTCGAAGCTTTTGGTTTAGAGTCACCTTTACCAGATCCTATACCAGAAACATCTGTTCCCTCAGGACCAATAATTGCTAAAAGACTATCTACTTTTGCAGTTTCACCTTCCTGTATTCCAATTTTTAACAGAGTTCCCTGGTAAAAGGACTCGAACTCCATAGTAGCTTTATCAGTTTCAATTTCTGCAAGAATATCCCCTTCTTCTACTTTATCTCCTTCTTTTTTAATCCATTTGGCAACAGTTCCTTCTTCCATGGTATCGCTCAAACGCGGCATGGTTATCACCTCCACTCCTTCAGGAACTTCTCCCGAAGAATCTTCTTCCTCTTCTTCTTCGGAAGGTTTATTTTCTTTTGAAGAATCCTCTTCAGGGGATTTTTTGCTTTCAGCTTTATCTGCCGATTTTGCTTTGTCTTCAGATTTATTTTCGCTTTTACTTCCACCTTTCAGCAAATCTGAAATATCTTCACCTTCTTCTCCAATGATAGCCAGAAGAGTATCAACAGGAGCTGTTTCTCCCTCAGCAATACCTATATGCAATAGCGTTCCTTCGTAAAAGGATTCAAATTCCATAGTAGCTTTATCTGTTTCGATTTCAGCTAAAATGTCTCCTTCCTCTACTTTGTCTCCTTCTTTTTTTAACCATTTCGCGACTACTCCTTCTTCCATAGTATCGCTCAAACGGGGCATATTTATTACTTCTGCCATAATTTATTCTACTTTATGTGATAGAAAAGGGTAATCCTTTTGTTCATATACTGTATCGTACATCACGTTTAAATCTGGATAATCAGATTCCTCTGCAAATTTCTCACATTCATTTACAAGATTCTTAACCCGTTTATCTATTTCCTTAATTTCCTTATCTGTAGCGTATTTATTATCTTTTATAATTGTTAATACCTGGGTAATAGGATCTATTTTTTGATATTCTGCTACCTCATCCTTCGTACGATACTTTTGGGCATCACTCATTGAGTGACCTCTGTATCGGTAGGTTTTAAGCTCCAAAAATGTTGGT
>CAZXEY010000100.1:5433-8552 GCA_964639695.1 uncultured Antarcticibacterium sp.
ACGATAAGTTTTTAATTCAAGAAAGGTAGGGCCGTCTCCTTTACGTGCCCTGGTAATTGCTTCATCCAAAGCTTCAGCAACTTTTACAGGATTCATAGCATCTACAGGCCCACAAGGCATTTCATATCCATTACCAAGCTTCCAGATATCGGTACTCTTAGAAGTCCTGGCTACAGATGTTCCCATCGCATACCCATTGTTTTCTACGCAAAACACAACCGGAAGATCCCATTTTACTGCCATATTGAGAGTTTCATGTAAAGAACCCTGTCTTGCGGCACCGTCACCTAAAAAGGTTAATGTTACTGCATCCCTTTTAAAATACTTATCTGCAAAAGCAAGTCCTGCACCTAAAGGTATCTGGCCGCCAACTATACCGTGGCCTCCGTAAAATCTATGTTCTTTAGAAAAAATGTGCATAGAACCTCCAAGTCCCTGAGAAGTTCCTGTTTTTTTACCATACAATTCTGCCATTACTCTTCTGGGATCAACACCCATGCCAATAGGCTGCACGTGATTTCGGTAAGCCGTAATCATTTTATCTTTGGTAAGATCCATAGCGTGCAAAGCACCTGCTAAGATAGCTTCCTGCCCATTATACAAATGCAGGAATCCCCGAACCTTTTGTTGTATGTAAACCTGGGCAAGTTTATCTTCAAACTTTCTCCAGAATTGCATATCCTCATACCACTTTAAATAAGTTGCTTTGGTAATTTTCTTCATTTAAAATAAAATTTAGGCCCGGCAGTGGATTTTGCCCGACGGATAACAAAAATACTATTTTCAATAAGAATTGAAAACAGTTTTACGTTTAAAAAACAGAATTAAAAAAGTTACAGATAAGAATTATCAAAAACAAGAGGAAGTAAATCTTTAAGAGAATTGGATTTTACCACTTTTCCACTTTCACCCATAAAGTATAATTCAATAGGAGACTCCTGCTTAACTTCATACTCGGCAATAGATTGCCTGCAGGAACCACAGGGTGGAATGGGAGTTACTACCCGGTGATTTTCAGATTTTGCAGAGATTGCCATCTTATGAAATTTCACATTAGGATATTGTGCTCCGGCATAAAAAATAGCGGTACGCTCGGCGCATAGACCTGAAGGATATGACGCATTTTCTTGATTGCTTCCTTTAACTATTTCTCCATTTTCAAGCATTAGAGCAGCTCCCACCTTAAATTTAGAATATGGAGCATAAGCTGTATCCCTTGCTTCAAAAGCTTTTTCCATTAATTGCTGTACATCCTGTGGAAGTTCATCAATAGAATCATAAACTTCCAAAGTAGAGGTAATTATTAATGACTTCATTTAAAACTTTTTAAAGTATAAGAGTAGATGAAAATAAATTAGAAAAATTAGTTATCGGCATAGCTTTCACCAAAATTAAAAGTCAGCCCAAAACGAAGAGTACCTTCTAAGGGGCTTACCACCTGGGATGTCGAAAATAAATAAGAAATATCAATATTTACCGGTGCATATTTAAATCCTGCTCCTATGGCCAAAAATTTTCGGGAACCCTTAGTGTCACTTTCATTAAAATATCCAGACCTAAAGGAAAAAGATTCTCTAAAAACATATTCTGCACCTAAAGACCAGGTAACCTCACGCAGTTCTTCTCCAAATCCTCCCGGTGCGTCCCCAAAAGATTTAAAAATTCCCTCAATCGCTCCTATATTATTATATTCTTCCTCATCCTCCCTGTCAATTTCCCCATCGTTATTAAAATCCTGAGGAGTTGGAACCAGTAATTTATTAAACTCTACAAAAGTTCCCAATCTATTATCTGCATCGAAAATAAAATCAAAACCGGCACCTAATTTTAAATTAGTTGGGATAAAATTTTCCTGCCCAACTTCATCATATTTTATTTTAGGACCCACATTAGAAATATTCGCTCCTGCTCTAAATCTTCCGTCAAAATTAGAAAACACCATGGATTGACTTTGGTAGTAAGCGGCAATATCCACTCCAAAAGTAGAAGCTGCAGTTGCGTCTTCACTTCCTACTGCTAACCTAAGATCAGACCTTAAATATCTTCCAGCAACTGCCATTGAAAAATTCTCACTTAATCTTAAAGCATAAGAAAGATCTAAAGTCAACTCATTAGGACTTAATATTAAAGGAAATTCTTCAAACCCTCCCTGGGTTTCTATGGAACCTAAACTAAAATATCTCAAACTTCCTGCTACAGCACTTCTTTCATTTAGCCTGTTGAAATAAGTTAAATTTCCAAGAAAGATATCATTTACAATATTACTTAAATAAGGTGTATAAGAAACCCCTACTCCCTGTGAACTGTTTATAAAAACATATTTTGCAGGATTCCACTGCTGGGAAAAAGCATCGGCCGAGGTTGCAACACCCTGATCTCCCAAACCAGCAGCTCTGGCATCGGCTGCAATTAAAAGAAAAGGAACCGCAGTTGTTATAACTCTATCTCTTTCTTCCTGGGAAAAAGTTTGGAAATTTGACAATAAGGCAACTCCAATTATTAGAAGTGTAATTTTTCTCATTACAGTAGTTAATGTTCAACAAATATATATTTTTATTCCTGTTTCAGCTTATCCACAGCGGGTAATCGGCAGTAAATCCTATTCCCGGTAACCGGCAAAAAACAGGTTAAATAATAACTTGAAAAAAGCGTTATTATTGCTCAATTATCTAAAATGAAAGTAAAACTAAAAAAAATTTAACCACCTGTCTTTAACTTTGGCAATTAATTAGATAAATTCTTTTGCAAACAGCAGATGGTAAACCTCAAGAATAAGAGGGATTTAGAAGATTTTCTATGATATAAAATAAACTTGTACTTTTGCCGTTAATTACTATATTGCAAGGCCTAAATTACTACATAAAGAGAACAAGAATATGAGGACCAATGTAGCCTTTAAGACATTACTTACTATCGCTATTGGCGCTAGTTTATTCAGTTGTAACTCCAACAAATACAAGAATAATTCCCGTGCAACAGGATGGGATATTAATTCTAAAGAAGGAGGATTTCAATATAACACAGACTACGACGAGCAGGAAGCCGGTCCTGGGTTAGTGTTTGTTGAAGGCGGAACTTTTACTATGGGACAGGTTCAGGATGATGTAATGCATGATTGG
>CAZXEY010000100.1:8562-11534 GCA_964639695.1 uncultured Antarcticibacterium sp.
CACACCAAATCAACAGCATGTCCAATCCTTTTACATGGATGAAACTGAAGTTACCAATTTGATGTATATGGAATACCTTGATTGGTTAAAAAATGTTTTTCCACCAAGTGAAGCCAATTACCGTAACATCTATGCCGGTGCTGTACCAGACACTTTAGTTTGGAGAAACCGTTTAGGATTCAACGAAACAATGGTAAATAATTACCTACGCCACCCGGCTTATGCTAATTATCCTGTTGTGGGAGTGAATTGGATCCAGGCTGTTGAGTTTAGCAAGTGGCGAACAAACCGTGTGAACGAGCTTATGCTTGAAAAGAAAGGTGTTACAAAAGAAGGAGCGCGTTATACAGATGTAAATGCCTCCAGCACCTTCGATACTGAAACTTATTTAAATGCACCTTCACAAACTTATGGAGGAAGTGAGGAAGTATTAAGAGGAGGTAAAAATGCTGATAAATATGGAACTACACCTCCTGATGGTGGAGAAGCTAAGAATATTTACGTACAAAGAAAAGACGGAGTTCTTTTACCGGAGTACAGATTACCAACTGAAGCAGAATGGGAGTACGCAGCTTTAGGTTTGGTGGGAATTAGAAATTACAACGTTTACCGTGGAAGAAAGAAATACCCTTGGGATGGGCAATATACAAGATCTGGTGACGCTAAAAGACAGGGGGACCAGTTAGCTAACTTTAAACAGGGGGCCGGCGATTACGGCGGAATTGCAGGTTGGAGTGACGATGGAGCCGATATTACTGCTGAAGTAAAATCTTACGAAGCTAATGATTTTGGATTGTATGATATGGCAGGAAACGTGGCAGAGTGGGTAGCCGATGTGTATCGACCTATTGTTGATGATGAATTTAACGATTTTAATTACTACCGTGGTAACGTTTATATGAAAAATGCTATCAACAATGATGGTACAGTTAAAGTTGTTGCTCCCGATGGTATTGTTTACGACACATTAAGCAGCGGAAAAATTGTTGCTCGCGCTTTACCTGGTGAATTAGCTCAGCTTCCTATTACCGAATCTGATACTTATTTAAGAACCAACTACGACACCAGCGATAACAGAAATTTTCGTGATGGAGATAAAAGTTCTTCCAGATATTATCAGCCTTTCCAGGATATTGAATCCCCTTCACAAAGAATGTATAACTCACCACAGTTCGAAACAGCTACGGATAGTTTAGGAAATGTTAAACCTAAATATGATGCAAGCAACCGAACCTCTCTTGTAAGTGATGAGGTTAGAGTATACAAAGGTGGGTCCTGGAGAGACAGGGCCTACTGGTTGGATCCTGCACAAAGAAGATATTTCCCACAGGATATGGCTACAGATTATATTGGATTTAGAAACGCGATGTCACGAGTAGGTTCAAAATCTCTTTCTAAGAATAAAACAGCAAGAAACTAAGACTTTCTTTAAATCTTTAACGGTTTAAAAAGATTGTTCGACAACTGATTCCCTTCAGTTTTTTTAAAAGCTAATCATCTTTTAAAGACGAACATAAATCTTTTTAAACCGTTTCTTTTTTTTATATTTTTAGTTGATGAAAATCGAACAACTTCACCAGCTCTTTCTGGCTAGCAAGGGAGTAGCTACAGACACCCGAAGCATAAGGTCCAACCAACTTTTCTTCGCCTTGAAAGGTGATAATTTCAACGGCAATACCTTTGCCTGGCAAGCTCTTAAAAAGGGAGCTTCTTATGCAATTATAGATGAACAGGAACAGGCAAAAGGGGAAAAATACATAGTTGTAGAGGATGTTCTGGAAACATTACAAAAGCTTGCAAACTTTCATAGAAAATATCTGGAAACTCCTTTACTCGCAATTACCGGCAGTAATGGAAAAACTACCTCAAAAGAAATAATTTCTGCGGTACTCAGGAAGAAATTTGAATTGGTTGCTACAATTGGAAATCTAAACAACCATATTGGAGTACCTCTTACCTTACTTTCTTTAAAAAAATCGACTGAATTTGGCATTATTGAAATGGGTGCAAACCATCACGGAGAGATCGGGCTTCTTTGCAAAATTGCCGAACCCGACTACGGTTATATTACTAACTTCGGAAAAGCTCATCTTGAAGGATTTGGAAGCGTAGAAGGAGTGGTAAAGGCGAAAAGTGAAATGTACGATCATCTACAGGGAAATAAAAAACTACTCTTTATAAATGCCGACGATCCTATTCAGCGCAAAAAACTTAATTACGAAAATACTTTTTCTTTTGGCCAATCTGCTGAAGCCGAAGTTTCTGTTAAATATCCCGAGAATACAAAAACGGCTGCCGTAGAATTTCAGGAAAAATTATTTAACAGTCAATTGACGGGAAGTTATAATGCAGTAAATATTGCAGCAGCAATTTGTATTGGCACCTATTTCAAGATTGCGCCGGAGCATGTAGAAAAAGCCATACTTTCCTATTCTCCGCAAAACAACCGCTCACAGTTAATTTCAGTTGGCTCCGTTTCACTTTTAATGGACGCTTATAATGCAAATCCAACAAGCATGAGAGCTGCGTTAGAAAGCTTTAAATCCTATCCAGCAGAGAAAAAAATAATATTTATTGGAGACATGTTTGAATTAGGTAGCGAAGCAGAAAAAGAACATCAGGATATTGTTAATTATGTTAGTACCTGTAACTTTTCGCAGGCCTACGTGGTGGGTAAAAATTTCTTCAAAACAAATACTGCCGGAGGTAATATTAGAAAATTCGAAAGCTTTGATGATCTTAAAGAAAGTTTTGGATCATTAGACACAAAAAACAGCCTTGTTTTAATTAAAGGTTCACGGGGAATGGCATTAGAGCGGCTTGTAGACTTTTTTAAGGCAAAAGAAAACAAAGCTTCTGTATAGGCTTAATAATACAAATCCAGACAAATTAAAAAGGCTTCAAATAAGAAGCCTTTTTTTGTGGGTGATACTGGGTTCGAACCAGTGACCCCTACCTTGTCGAGGTAGTGC
>CAZXEY010000101.1:0-11247 GCA_964639695.1 uncultured Antarcticibacterium sp.
TAAGCAATTTTTTCGTTTTGCAATTTTTACTGCGCGAAGGGAATAAAAATGATAAGGAGAGCTACTCCTTCACCAGTCGCTGGCTTTCTTCTGCATCAATAGCACGGGAATTGTCGCGCAACCTGAAGTTTCCGAATTTATAGATAAGCCCGAATCTTACCCGACGGGTTTCTGCTTCACGCTCAAAAAAGGAATTGTCCTGGTTAAGATATTGAGAACTTAGAGGGACATTGGTTGAATTGAAAATATCATCAACATTTACCGTTGTTACCAACCTGTTGTTAAAGAAGGTTTTTCTTAAACCAAAAGAAAGAATATACTGCGGTTCGTCAAAAGTATAGGATCCTGTAATATATTGCGGAAGATACGATGCTGTTAATTCGGCAGAAAATGTCCTGTCCTTTGATAAGGTAATAAAGTTCTGGGCCTGGAGGAAAGTACTGTAGGCGTTTTTTACCACTTCCCGGTTTCCACTTTCCAAAGCTGTAAAATTGGTTTCTGTATAAAAGAAAGAGGTGTAAACATATAAATACCACCACTCCTTCACGTAATCAAAAAAAGAAATATCAAGGCTTACCTGCTGTTCGTGGTTCATATTTACAGTTACAGATCTAAATAACTCATTGACATTATCCTGAAAGGGAAGAGTGGCAATAGCATCCTCCTGCCTGTCCCAGTAAAGATCGAAAGCCAGCTTGTTTTTATAGGTGTAATTGAAATTGATCTTGTTCGAAAAGGAGGGCATCAGGTTTGGATTTCCAACATTAAAATTATTTTCGTTGATGAAATACCTGAAAGGATTTAAACTCTGAAACCTCGGTCGCACGATCCTGCGACTGTAATCCACTGCAAAAGTGTGGTTCTCATTGGGCACGTGCATAAAGTAGAAAGTTGGAAAAAGTTTAAAATACTGTTGAGTATTTACTTTGCCCAGGGATACAGAGATCCCGTCAACATCTGTATATTCTCCCCGCAATCCTCCTTTTACGCTCCACTTTTCCCATTCCCTCGTCCAGCTAAAATATCCTGCATAGATCCTTTCTTCATACTCAAATTCATCGGTAAGTGAAGGGACCAATTGGCGGGGACCATTGGTGTCGTAAAAAAACAGCCCGCTTGCTGAAGAAATTCCGGCAAATTTTAATCCGGTTTCAATACTTGAATTTCCCCAGGGAGAAGTAATGTCTATTTTCCCTGTATAGATATCACTGTTCTGGCCCGCAACAGTAGAAAAACTATTATCTCTTAACAAGAGATTATTAGGTGAAAAATATTCTGTCTCCAGATCCTGAAACTTATCCTCATCGTAATTGATGTAGTTTACTTCAGCAGAAAAAGTAGCCCCCTTTTCGCCAAGAGCTGTAGTAAAAGTAGAACTCAGTAAAACATTGTTTTGCTCGTTTTCAAGCTGGCTGTCTGTATTCAGAAAAAACTGAGGCTGAAACTGGGAATTGAAAACTTCTGTTCTCCCGGTTAGGTCTGTCGATGACTCAGGGGTTAAAAGCAGGTTAGCACTAAAGCTAAGAGAGCTTTTTTCACTTAAGGTAAAATCAATAATTGTGTTGAAGCTATGGGACCTGGTTTCCACATTCCTTTCGAAATCGTTGAACCACCGAGATTTGATAGATTGGTCTGGCTGAAAAAAGAAGATCCTTCCTTCCTCATTTTCATAGTCTTCCCTGTTATTGTAATTGTAACCGGCAAAAATATTTACCCAATCATTTTTGTAGTATTGGCTGGTTCCAACGGTATACTTGGGAACAATAGCATAGGTGGCGGCAGCATTAATACTTCCTTTATACCCTATCGAAAGGTTTTTACTGGTAACGATATTTATTATAGCTCCACCTTCAGCATCATATTTTGCCGGGGGATTGGTGATCACCTCAACCGATTTAATATTAGCCCCGGAGTAACCTTCCAGCAATTGCTGTAGTTCCTGCTGGGTTAAATACACTCTTCTGTCATTAATATACACTACGGCAGGACGGTTCTTCACCATCAACTGCCCCTGGCTTTCTATGACTCCGGGGGTTCTTTTTAAGAGTTCGTAAGTACTGCCTGTAGATAAAGTAGTATTTTCAACATTAAAGATCAACCGGTCCACACTTCTGATAACGGTAGGATTAGTACTGTTTACCGTCACTTCATCCAGTCCTGCAGCATTTTCCTGCAGCACTATGTCCTGCAGACTTGTGTTACCATTTATTTCTATCCTACTTCTATAAGTATCGTAACCAACAAAACTGGCTGAAAGTACAAAAACATCATCCTTAATATCTTCGAAAATGAAAACTCCATCTTCACTGGAAACTGCACCCCTGTATACCGTTATAGAATCTTTTTCGAAAAGAACCACGTTTGCAAAAGCAACCGGATTTTTATTTTGATCTACAATTAAACCCTGAACTGTATTTTGAGAAGCTGCCGTAAAAGAGACGAAAAGAACGAACAAGAGAAGGGGGAGACAATAAAAGTTCTTCATTCGTAAAAAGAAATTTGATGGTTTTTTTGTGCAAAAAGCTCAACAAATATACTATTTCTTTAAAAACATGGAAGAAAACCGCCTGAATAATAGAGAGGTGTATTAGGATTTAAAAAAATTACTGATCAATCTTTAAATTTACCGGTTTTAGATCCTTCTGCTTTCATTGAATTGTATAAGACCTGCTGAATATTTGTTCTGGTATTTAAACGGTACAACCTTGTGTTTTCCCGGGTTGGCAGCACCCGATTAGACAGGAAGATATACAAAAGATCTGTTTCAGGATCCATCCATACCATTGTTCCCGTAAATCCTGTATGCCCAAAACTGCTTTCGCTGGCATCTATCGCTGTGTTACCACTAACTTTTCTTTCTCCTAAAGCTGGTTTATCAAATCCAAGTCCCCGGCGGTTGTCATTTTCGGGAAACTGATATTTGCTAAATTCCTCCAGCACCTCTTCCTCTATATATTCTCTCCCCCCATAGGCTCCTTTGTTAAGGTACATCTGCATTAGTTTTGCAAGATCATTGGCATTGGAAAATAAGCCGGCGTGACCAGAAACTCCTCCCATCATTATAGCCCCTTCATCGTGAACAGTCCCATGGATTGGAATTTTCCTGAAGAGATAATCATTCTCTGTCGGTACTATTTTACTGCGAGGATATTTTTGAAGTGGCCGGTAAGTTAAGGAAGTAGCTCCCAAAGGATTATAAAATTCAGAATTCAAATACTGTACAAAATTTTCACCTGTAACATTTTCCACCAGGAATGGAAACAGGTAAAATCCAAGATCTGAATACACATATTTATTTTCAGCACTAACCGGGGATTTCCTGATCTCCTGCAGGATCTTGTTCTTGTATTTTCTGTGCAACCACATCTCTTCAGTCACTTTTACCGGATATCTTGCAGAGGAATCTTTTTTAAAGGTGCTCCATTTATAAGATCCATTGTTTCTCAGGGTATTTTTCCAGAATGGGATCCATGCTTGTAATCCCGCCTGGTGTGCGAGAATTTGCCTTAGGGGAATATTGGCTTTATTAGATCTTCGGAAAGATGGAAGATAAGTACCAAGCCCTCTGTCCAGATCTATTTTGTCTTCCTCATAAAGCTTCATAAGAGCCGGTAAAGCTGAAGAAATTTTAGTCACAGAAGCAAGGTCGTATAAATCGGAAGTTTTTACCTGCACCGTATCGCTGTAGGAATGATAACCGTAAGCTTTATGAAAAACTATCTTTTGATCCTTCGCCACCAGCACCTGCCCCCCGGGAATGGCTTTTACCATCATTGCCTCCTGCATTAAAGAATCTATTCCGCGATATAAAATCTGCGAATCCATTCCTGCTTCTTCGGGTAATGTATATTTAAAACGAATGCCGCCGTAAACATTTATTCCGATTCCTGCTTTAAATTTATTTCCTATGCTCACAGGCAGTTTACCGTTTGCTCCAATTCCACCAAAAATTAACTGGGCAGCAAGATCCTGTGCATTTTTACTATCCTGATACGTTAGAAGCAAGGCCGGTGAATTTTCTATCCCCGAAAGCTTGTCCAGAACATATGGGTTTTTGAAAAAAGCAATAACTGAATTTCTCTGAAGAGCAAGTTCACTTAGATAATTTTTTACAGCTTCAGAAAATTTGGAACTGTTGCGTGGGAACCTGCTTTCATCATGAACCCCTGCAATGATGAAATTATAATTTGTGAGCTGTTGTTTGAGAGAATCAATCTTTCCTGCTGAAGCTTCAAATGGCAGCTGAAAATGAGATGCGCCTGTATAAAGAGAAATCGTTTCCTGAAAAGTAGTAACAGATGGTTTTCCTATTGAAACAGTTGCAATTTTTAAATTTCCAAGATTTTGTAACGGAAGAATGTTGTTATCATTTTTAAGAACGGTCAAGGAGGCTTCAGTTAACTGCCGGTTTAAAAGTTCAGCTTCCGAAGTTGTGATTTCTTCAGAAAGATTTAATAGAGAAACCGGCTTATAATCATTTAATCCTGCCCACTGTTTAACAGCAAGAATTTTCCTGGCGCGGGTATCGATTTCTTCCTGAGTAATTAACCCAGCATTTATTGCCTGCCGAATCTCAGCAATTGCTTTAGGAACATCCTCGGTATATTCAAGAAGCCCATTACCTGCGAGAATAGCCGTCTTGTCAACTATACCCGGAGGGTTATCTTTTGTGACTCCTTTCATGTTCATAGCATCTGTAACTATGAGCCCTTTAAAATTAAGTTTTTCCTTTAGAAGGCCTGTAACTATAGGATTAGAAAGGGTTGAAGGAACGCCGGTAGAATCGAGCGCGGGGATATCTAAATGGGCGATCATGATCCCTCCAATTCCCGCTTTTATTATTTCTTTAAAAGGATAAAGTTCTATAGAATCAAGCCTTGCCAGCGAATGGTTTATTTGCGGGAGGGCATAATGAGAATCTACATCTGTATCGCCGTGTCCGGGAAAATGTTTTGCCGTGGGAAGTACTTTTTCATCCTGTAGGCCTCTCATGTAAGCAATTCCTTTCTTAGCAACATTGTATTTATCCTCTCCAAAAGACCTGAAATTAATCACGGGATTATTGGCATTGTTATTCACATCTACCACAGGTGCGAAATTCATATGCAAACCTGACCGTTTAATTTGCCTGGCAACTTCAGTTCCCATCTTATAGATCAAACTATCATTTTGTATAGCTCCCAAAGCCATTTGGTATGGGTAACTCACGGTGGTGTCCAAACGCATACCCAGACCCCATTCTGCGTCTATAGCTCCAATTAATGGAACTTTGGAATAAGCCTGATAAACATTCATCAATCTTACCTGCCGCACCGGCCCTCCCTGGAAAAATAACAATCCGCCGATCTTTTGATTGATGATCAGTTCAAGGATTTCCTGTTTGTGAGCCTCATCTTTATTAGAAAAAGCTGCAACCATTATTAATTGTGCAATTCTTTCATCGGGAGTAAGGATTTTCATAACAGAATCTACCCAGGCGCTGTTTTGATACTGCAAAAACTCCGGATCCTTTTGCTGAGATTTCTGGGCAAAAACAGCCGATGTTGAAAAAGTAAAAATAAAAATGTATAAAAAGTACCCCTTTAAATGCTGCATAGAATTTTTTTGATCAATTATTCTCCTGCCTGGCCCCGTCTGCCAAATAATTCACTTTGGTTTAGTTTAATAATCGCGGGATCCTCCTGCCCTGTTAATCTCTTTGTTTTTAAATACCGTTTGTAATTAAAATCGTCGAAATCCTTTGCTGTACTGTCTACTGAACTCACTCTCACTCTACCGCTGGAATGAATGAACTGATTGTTACCTATCCACATTCCAACATGTACCACCTTTTCAGAAGTACTGTCTGTAGCCGGCCGTCCGAAGAAAAGAAGATCTCCGGGAATTAGATTTTGAAAGTTGCGGGTTGAGTCAATCAACTTTCCTGTATGAACCTGTTGGGAAGCATCCCTGGGAATTACAAGTCCATTCATAAAGAAAACAGTTTTTGTGTACCCGCTGCAGTCTACTCCTTTAGCCGAAGTTCCTCCCCATAAATAAGGCAGGCCCATTAACGATTTTGAAGTTTTTATAAGGTTTTCTCCAGAAGGTTCTGCCTCAGCCAACCATTCATTATAAGGTTTTGCCGAATTTGTTCTTACAAAGGCAATAGCACCATCAGGATATTTTACTTTATAAAAACCATTTTGTTGATCCTGCATTTCAAGAATACTTCCTGCCACAAGATCTGAAATTACCTGGGATTTATCAGAGGCTTCCTCATAAGCAAAACCAAAAGGCTCTGTGAAAATGATCTTTTCTGAGTTTTTCCAGGCTTCGAATTCGGCATCAGATATTGTTTGAAGCCCTCCGTGGTCTACCCAGGAAATATATTTATCGGGCGTTTGTATAAGGAACCACTCCCCGCTTGCTTTGAGGACTTTTAAAGGAGTTCCCAAAGTAGCCTGGGTTGCCAGCTCTGCGGAATGTGCGGGATTGGAACGCAAATTTGCCACGCTAATCTTAACCAGAGCGTTGGAAGCGTTCTCCAGAATTTTCCCCGGAAGAACATCAATGCTGTCTGTATAAACAATGCTTTTTTCTCCCAATTTTGCTTTTAGCTTTTCAACGGCTTCAGGAAGATTGGATTCCCCTTTTATCAATAAGTTTCCCTCTCTTTCTTCAGCTTCGACATTAAAAAGAGCCACTCTTTTATCTGCCACGAATTCCTGAGAAACCTCCGCAATTATTTCCCGGGCATCTAAAACCACCTGGTTTTCTTCTTCCTTTTCAGAAGAACCGCAACCTATTAATAATCCTGCAGTAAGACCTGCAAAAATGATTCTTTTGAACATATAATTTCTTTTATCGTATTTCAGAATAATTCCTTAATAAATTTGCCCCCGTACCGTTTCGTGCTGGAAAATGCACTCCATTCTTGCAGATTTTTACCCCATCTGCTATATCTTCTTTTAACAGCAACGCCCCATCCATATCCACATAATCCAGCAAAGGCAAAAGTTGTGCAATCGCCGAAATACCTACTGTAGACTCTGTCATACATCCTACCATCACCTTCATTCCTGCCTTTTTAGCCGCTGTTATCATTCGCTTTGCTGGAGTAAGACCTCCACATTTAGTTAGCTTGATATTTACCCCGTGAAAACAACCTTTACATTTTTCAATGTCGCTTTCTTTATAACAACTTTCGTCTGCAATGACAGGTAACGCCGATTTTTCATAAACTTCCTTCATCCCCTCAAAATCATTGACCGCTAAAGGTTGCTCTATAAATTCAACGTTAAGACCTTTTAAAATTTTCGAATTTTCAATAGTTTCATCTGCTTTCCATGCGGCATTGGCATCGATTCTAAAAACAGAAGATGTGTGCTTCCGCAACTCTTTTATTATAAAAATGTCTTCCTCTGTGCCTAATTTGATCTTGTAAAGAGGCCACGGAAAATCTTTGATCTTCTGTGCCATCTTTTCAACAGAATCTATCCCTATGGTATAACTTGTAACCGGGTAATTTTTTTGCGTTAATCCCCATAATTTATACAGAGGCAGGTCCTTTCGTTTCCCATACAAATCGTGAATTGCAATATCTAAAGCACATTGTGCAAAAGAGTTTTCCCTTATATGAGGATTAGTAATTTCCCACAGTTCTTCAGGAGTAAGATCGATGTTTTCATTTACCAAAGTTTCCACTTCCTTTATTTCTGCTATCATTTTTTCAACGGTAATCCCATAATAAGAAGTTGCCGCAGCTTCCCCGTACCCCGAATATCCGTCGTACAAAACTTCCATGACAAGGCTTGGCTGAAAGTTTCGGGAGCCGTAACTAATCCTGAAAGTATCCTTTAGCTCAAGATTAAAGCAGTGAAATTTTATTTCCATAAAAGAGGGAAAATGAATTCATTAAAATTAGAAAAATAAAATCCCCCTGCCGTAGAATTCACAATTATAATTGTACTTCTGTAAAACTACTTTGGTTTCCTGTTCTGTCTATTGCCGTAACACCCACGTGAGTCAGTTTTTCTTTTCCATCATTCAAATATTGCGAAAAAGCTGTGGATCTTTCATCCTTATTCAGGATCTTATAATTCCAAACGCCATTGTATTTGTAATACACCACCCACCTGAAGGTCTCCTCAGCTGCAGGATACCAGTTCACTTTTACCGAATTCTCCACAATCTCCACTTTCACTTCGGGAGCTTCAGGAAGTACAGGGTTTAACCAGGGACTATCAGGTACCAAAGCCGGAATTTTATACGGTCCGTCAATTATTCCTGCTGCGACGTTTGGGTATTTCAATAAGGGCCCGATACTCCAGTGGATAGTTCCTTTACTGTAAGGGATCATTCCCCGGGTTAACATAATTTGATTTACGGTTTCATCGATATTGGCAGCGTCACCGCCAAAATCAATATTGATCCCCGGCCATAAGTGGCGTTTCAATTTATTCTCACTTTCCCACCATCCTAAAAGAACCGGGAAACTTTGCTTAGTTTGATTAATTTTCCAGTATAACTGTGGCGAATAATAATCAATCCAGCCCTCGTTTAGCCACAATCTTGCATCGGCAAACAGTTCATTGTATTGATCCATTCCCGCGATTGATTTTGGATAACCGGGACGGTAAATTCCAAAAGGGCTGATCCCGAATTTTACCTGGGGCTTTTCAGCTTTTATTTCATTGTAGATCCGTTCTACAAATTTATTAACTCCATCCCTTCTCCAATCTGCTTTAGCCAATTGGCCACCTGCCTGTTTGTAGGCGGCATAGCTGGCAGCATCGGGAAAATCTTCTCCTTTGTTATAAGTAGCATAAGGATAAAAATAATCATCAAAATGAACCCCGTCTATATCATAGCGCTTTAAAATATCCATTACTACAGCAGCGGAATGATCCTGAGTTTCCTTTTTGGAAGGATCCAGCCAGTACATTCCATTTTTAAGGCCCACAACAAGTTCGGGCCGTCTTTTCACGATTGAAGCTTCTGTAATTTTTCCTCCTGTGGAATGATGGGCACGGTAAGGATTTAGCCAAACGTGCAGTTCAAGACCCCGTTTATGTGCCTCATCGATCCAGAACTGTAAAGGATCATAATAGGGATTTGGAGCTTTGCCCTGTTCTCCTGTTAAATAAACTGACCAGGATTCCAGATCACTTTTATACAAAGCGTCTGCCTGTGGCCTCACCTGGAAGATCACCGCATTATAATTATGCTTTTGAAGAAAATCCAGCAACGCCAAAGCTTCTTTCTGTTGATCGGCAGTTGAAAGCCCCGCTTTACTTGGCCAGTTAATATTTGCAACGGTAGCAATCCAGGCGGCGCGGAATTCCCGCATAACGTGTGGTGCCTGTTTAAATATTTGTACAGGAGGAAGATTTAATTCCTTTGCAACCTCTTCTATCACTTCGACAGGTTCCGTTGTTGCCGGTTTTTCGGCAGGTTTAGAAGGTTTTGCAGGTAATTCTCTCTTTTTTGGAGGAATTGTAGTGGTCGTAGTCGTTTTGGCTTTTGGCTTTCGGGCTGCCGGTTTTGAGGAGGAACATCCACTAAGAGCCAGGGAAAAAATTACTAATACAATAATGATTAGTTTGTTCTTAAGCATAAAATTGGGGTTTGATTTTGAAAATGCAACATTATAATAAATAACAGTAAAATGTGCTTAAAAATTATATGATTTACAGATTTTTTCTGCTGACTTAATTTTTATAATTTTTCAACACCTCCCGAACGCTTTTATGCTCTTTCAATAATTCTGAAGCACGTTCAGGATCCACATCCAGCTCCTCCATGATCATCCTGATTCCTCTGTCTACCAGCTTATTGTTGGAGAGTTGCATATCGATCATTTTATTACCTTTTACCCGGCCAAGTTTGATCATTACAGAGGTTGAGATCATATTTAAGACCAACTTTTGTGCAGTTCCCGATTTCATCCGGGTACTGCCTGTGACAAATTCCGGTCCTACCACTATTTCCAGTGGATGTTCTACTTCCTTAGCCAAAGGAGAATCGGGGTTATTTGTAATACAGCCTGTTAATAATCCATTTTCCCGGGCTGCCTTTACTCCGCCAATTACATAAGGAGTGGTTCCTGAAGCGGCAATTCCTATTAAAACATCTGCAGAATTTATATTGTGATTTTTAAGATCATCCCAGGCACGTGTTGGATCATCCTCGGCATTTTCCACTGCTTTTCGAAGCGCGGTGTCTCCCCCTGCTATTAATCCTATTACAATAGTATCTGGCACTCCAAAAGTTGGAGGGCATTCCGAAGCATCTAAAACTCCTAACCTTCCGCTTGTTCCAGCCCCTATATAAAATAATCTTCCGCCATTGCTTATCTTTTCAACGATCTTATCCACCAGCACTTCTATCTTCGGAAGGATCTTTTCAATTGCGGCCGGAACTTTTTTATCTTCTTCATTAATGCTTTTCAGCAATTCCCATGTGCTCATCTGTTCCAGATGATCGTATAAAGAACTCTGTTCTGTAGGTTTATTCATTTATTTTTTACTGTTATTTCTGAATCCGGGAGAAATCCTGAGAAAACTCCTGTGGGTTTATTAGATAATTGTGAAGTGGGCCATTTAATTTCCGGAGTTCGGAAGTAATTAATTCCCATTGTATTCATTCTTTTTCCCTGTTGTGCCAATCTCTGTTGAAAATCCTGAAAATTTCTTTGATCCTGCGGCGTCCAGGCTACTTCTGCGACAGCAAGAATTCGCGGCCAGAAGCGGTCATCCAGTTCCGCATCTGTCCAAACTTGTTCTGTCCATACAGGTGCTTCAATTCCTATAGTATTTGAATTATTATTTTTAAAACTATAAACATCTTCCAGAGAAACTCCTGTCTCCTTGCACCAGTTATTCGTCTTTTCCTGTCCCGGAACATTCGCATGGTCCAGGTAAAAATTTGAACAGATAGATTGGATTACTTTTACATCAACCACGCTCTTAACTTTTCCATGCCACTGCTGGCTTATTAAGGTCGGGCTCACATTCGCCTGGGTGACTTCCTCCCAGCCTATGCTGATCTTATTATTACTTCTAACAATAGAGTCCGCTTTTACCACAAATTCGTTATAGAGGGGATCATCAATTTCGTCTCCTCCAATATGGATCCAGGGCCCGGTGGTTATTTCTGCCAGCTCGCCAATAACATCTGAGACAAAATCATAGACTTCAGGTTTTTCAAGACAAAACTTGCTCCAGCCAACCTCGTGGCCACGAAATGGTTCCGGTGGCGAAACTC
>CAZXEY010000102.1:0-11068 GCA_964639695.1 uncultured Antarcticibacterium sp.
AAATTTGTATCACTTTCAGGTGCGACCAACCCTCCTGTAAATGATTCAAATAATAGCATTTTTCCTCCACTTTCGCGAATCCTGTCGATCACCTGCATTGCGCTCATATGGTCTATGCCCGGATCTACTCCTATTTCATTCATGAAAACCAGCCCCTGGTCCTTTACTTGTGAATCCAAGGCTTTCATTTCCTTACTTACATAAGAGGCAGTTACCAGATGCTTTCCAAACCTTATACAATCTTTGGCGGCCTCAATATGAAATCTTGCCGGCAACATTGAAATTACAATGTCTGCAGCTTTGATTGCCAGCTCCCGGCTTTCTTTTTCAAAGACATTTAATTCTATGGCTGTGCAATTACCATTATTGCCACAAGCCTTCCTTGCCAATTGTACATCAATATCTCCCACTGTTATATGGAGATTTTCTTTTAAAGCTTTTTCAGTTAAATAATGAATAAGCACCGAGGTTGATTTACCGGCACCAATGACAAGGATTTGTCGCATACTAATGTTTTCTTAATTAAATTTGTAGCCCTTTCTTACACGAATGTAATTAATAGTTTAGACTTAAAAAACTAATCCATGGGCAGAAGATTTTATATAGCCGGTTCAATTTTCGGTTTAATTGGTATAATTTTAGGAGCGTTTGCGGCCCATGGATTGAAGCCTTTATTAAGCGCTGAGGAAATAACTTCTTTTGAAACCGGGGTAAGGTTTCAAATGTTTCATGCCCTATTGTTCCTTATATTGGGCCTCATCTTTAATCAGCAGGAAAGGAAATTTTCTCTTATATTTTATTTGCTTCTTTTTGGGGTTATTTTATTCTCAGGATCTATTTTTTTACTCGCTACCAACTCCCTTTCAGGTTTTGATTTTAGTGTTATTGCCCTGGTAACTCCATTAGGTGGTACAATGTTAATAATATGTTGGTTTCTTTTAGCTATTCACTTTATTAAGTTAAAAAAGGAATAAAATGAGGATTTTTCTGCTTTTAGGAGTATAAGATTCTTACTTTTGTAGGCCTAAACAAACACACAACTCATATTTTTATGCTCGCAAATAAACAAATTACGAAAACGATTTCGTTAAAGAAGTACGGAATAAATGATGCAAGTGTTCACTATCAACTCTCCCCTGAAGAGCTTCACCAGATCACGATAGAAAAAGGTCAGGGAGTAGAAACAAGTTCTGGGGCGTTGGCTGTGAATACGGGAGAATTTACAGGAAGATCACCAAAAGACAGGTTTCTTGTAAAAGATGATGAAACGAAAGATAGAGTATGGTGGGGAGATATAAACATACCTTTTGATCCTGAAAAGTTTGACGCTTTATATGAAAAAGTGGTTGATTATCTTTCTGAAAAAGAAGTTTATGTTAGAGATGCGTATGCTTGTGCTGATGAAAAATATAGGTTAAATATTCGGGTAATTAACGAATATCCCTGGTCAAATCTTTTCGCATACAATATGTTCCTTCGGCCCGAGGAATCTGAACTGGAAAATTTTAAAGAAGATTGGGTGGTTGTAAATGCTCCCGGTTTCAAAGCAGATCCTGAAACAGACGGAACAAGACAGGCAAATTTTGCCATCCTTAATTTTACAAAAAAAATAGCTCTAATTGGAGGAACAGGATATACTGGTGAAATTAAAAAAGGAATATTTTCAGCTTTAAATTACATTCTTCCTGTACACAAGAAAACCCTTCCAATGCATTGTTCTGCTAATATTGGTCCTGAAGGGGATACCGCTGTTTTCTTTGGATTGTCTGGTACTGGAAAAACAACCCTATCTGCAGATCCTAACAGAAAATTAATAGGAGATGATGAGCATGGCTGGACTCCTGAAGATACCATTTTTAACTTTGAAGGAGGATGCTATGCTAAAGTCATCAACCTTACTGAAGAAAACGAACCAGATATTTATCGGGCAATAAAACCGGGAGCTATTCTGGAAAATGTTATTCTTGATAAAAATGGGGAAGTGGAATTCGAAAATACGTCTATTACGCCAAATACAAGGGTAAGTTATCCTATACATCATATAGATAATATTGCAGTTCCTTCTATAGGAAACAATCCTGAAAATATTTTCTTTTTAACAGCAGATGCTTTTGGTGTATTGCCTCCAATTAGTAAACTAACTCCGGGACAGGCAGCATATCACTTTATTAGTGGTTACACAGCCAAAGTAGCAGGAACTGAAGATGGTATCGATGAGCCCCAGCCAAATTTTTCAGCATGTTTCGGTGCGCCATTTATGCCGTTGCATCCTACTAAATATGGTGAAATGTTAAGCAGGAAAATGAAAGATGCCAATGTGAAGGTATGGCTTGTAAATACGGGTTGGACGGGAGGTCCTTACGGAACCGGAAACCGTATGAAGTTAAAATATACCAGGGCAATGATTGATGCTGCTTTAAATGGCGATCTTGATAATGTAGCTTACACTCAACATCCTATTTTTGGTTTACAAATGCCACAGGAATGTAAAAATGTTCCAAGTGAGGTTTTAAATCCAAGAGAAACCTGGAAAGACAAAGAGGCTTACGATGCTAAAGCAAACAAACTTGCGAATTCGTTTAAAACGAATTTCAAAAAGTTTGAAGAGAATGCTAATGATGAAATTTTATCTGGAGCGCCCATAGCATAACCTTTGCGCCTACAAAAATAAAGAAAGCCGGTAATATCTCAGAATATTACCGGCTTTCTTATTAAAACAGAAGGGTGTTTTATTTCTTGTTAGCTTCTTTAATATATTTTTGAAGTGCCATCGTCATTGAAGGATTCTCTGGAGTTGGAGCCTGAATATTAACTACGAGGCCATGATCCTTGGCAGCTTTTACAGTGGTGTTTCCAAAAACAGCAATTTTTGTATCCTTTTGCTCAAAATCGGGGAAATTCTCGAATAAAGACTTTATTCCGCTTGGACTAAAAAATACAAGGATATCATAATACACATCTCTTAAATGACTAAGATCACTTACAACGGTTTTATAAAAAACTCCTTGTTTCCAATCCACGCCTAATTTATTTAATGTCTTTGGAACATCAGGTTTCAGCATATCTGAGGATGGAAGTAAGAATTTTTCATTCTTATATTTCTTGATAAAAGGAGAAAGTTCAGAAAAATTTCGTTTTCCTACATAGATCTTTCTTTTTCTATACACCACATATTTTTGAAGGTAATAAGCAACAGCTTCACTCAAACAAAAGTATTTAAGGGTGTCTGGCACCTTATACCTCATTTCTTCAGCAATTCTGAAAAAGTGATCGACCGAATTACGGCTGGTCAAAATTATTGCAGAATATTTAGTAAGATCAATTTTTTGTTGTCTTACATCTTTAGAAGATACACCTTCAACGTGTATAAAGGGAATGAAATCAATTTTTACCTTTTGTTTTTCCTCGAGCTCAGAATAAGGAGAATTCTCCAGTTTTGGCTCCGGTTGAGAAATCAAAATTGTTTTCACTTTCATATAGTATCGCTTTTTAACTATAGCTTACTGTAATAAGCTTAAATAAAATAACATAAGGGGTAATTTCGAGTGCGCAAAGGTATAAAATAAAATAGAACGAATTACGTGAGATTATACCCTGGTTCTTTTTAATGATGCTAAAAAAAGTATAAAGTGTGAGAAGAAGGAAAATTCCCAGGATGACGTAAAATATAAAATTATCGGGATTTTGGCGGTAGACCACATAGATTACCGCTGGAAATATTAATACTGTAATGAAATTGCGGTAGGAATGTTTTTGAAATAAATAATGATCAATAGCCTCATCAATATCAAAAACGTTAGCAATAATTTTTTCAATCGTTAATTTTAAGAGTACAAAAAATCCATATGCTGTTATAACACGAATTAAAACAATGCCAGGATCTGCTAAAACTTCAGGTAAAAAGGATCTTATTACAGTAAAAATTAGCAGGGAAAAAACAAATATGTGAGCCAATAGCATAAGGACATTAAAACCGAATAAAAGTTTATGTTCCCGGTTTTTGATAAGCAAATATTTTTCTGAGCTAAAAAGTGAAATAAAGTCGTCAAACCTATGGGGAAAAAGATTTTTTGCCAGTACCAGTAACAGGAGAACCAGCATGATACATAAGGTAAGCAGGTCGTTCGAAAAACTTATTCTTTCTAATGCGTTCAAAAAAAATGTTTTTACAAATGTATAACTAAATGGAGTAAAAGTTGAAAGTAAATTTGGGGAAGTAAAGAGCAAAATTGGTTACATTTGCTCAAAATTTTAAGCATGTCAAATGGGATTATTATTATACCCACTTACAATGAAATTGAAAACATAGAGCGATTAATAAGGAATATTTTTTCCCTTCAACGCAAATTTCATATACTGGTGGTGGATGATAGTTCTCCCGATGGTACCGCAACAAAAGTTAAGTCTTTACAAGCTGAATTTTTTGGGACGTTATTTTTAGAAGAACGAAGTGGCAAATCGGGTTTGGGGACAGCATATATCCACGGATTTAAGTGGGCACTTGCTAAAGATTATGAGTACATTTTTGAAATGGATGCCGATTTTTCTCACAATCCCAATGATCTTATTAGATTGTATAATGCCTGTGAAAAAAAGGGAGCAGATGTTGCCATAGGATCCAGGTATATTACAGGGGTGAACGTTATAAACTGGCCAATGAGCAGGGTGTTATTGTCCTGGTTGGCCTCAAAATATGTGCGTGCTGTAACCAGGATGAATATCCACGATACTACCGCCGGGTATGTGTGCTATAAAAGGGTAGTGTTGGAAAATATTAATCTGGACGAAATTAAATTCGTTGGATATGCTTTTCAAATTGAAATGAAATTTAAAGCACACCTGTTAAATTATAATATAAAAGAAGTTCCCGTTATCTTTACAGACAGAACGAAAGGAACTTCAAAAATGAGCAGTGGAATAATTTCTGAAGCTGTTTTTGGGGTAATAAATATGAAAATCAAAAGTCTTTTTAATAAGATGTCGAAATAATGAAGAAGGTTTTAATTAAGAATGCACGTATAGTTAATGAAGGAACGATAACTGAAGGGGATGTTTTCATAGAAAATGGAATTATTGCTGAAGTTGCCGGCAGTATAAGTGCTAAATCCCCCGATGTTAATATTATTGATGCAGAAGGAAATTATCTTCTTCCGGGAGTAATCGATGATCAGGTTCATTTTAGAGAACCGGGTCTTACCCACAAGGAAACAATAGAATCGGGATCTAAAGCGGCAGTTGCAGGAGGTATTACTTCTTTTATAGAAATGCCTAATACCTTACCTCAAACTACTACAATTGAGGAATTACAGAATAAATTTGATATAGCTTCTAAAAGCTCCTATGCGAACTACTCATTTATGTTTGGTGGGACTAACGATAATCTGGAAGAAATCGTAAAAATTGATCCTAAAACAACCGCAGCATTAAAATTGTTCTTAGGTTCTTCCACCGGCAATATGTTGGTAGACGATCCTAAGGTGCTTGAACAAATATTTTTAAAGTCCCCGGTAATGATAGCTGTTCATTGTGAAGACGAAGCTACCATTCAAAAAAACCTACAGGAATGTATTGAGAGGTATGGCGAAGATATCCCAATTGAATTGCATGCAAAAATAAGAAGCGAAGAAGCTTGTTATCTTTCCTCTTCCAGAGCAGTTGCTTTGGCTAAAAAAACAGGAGCCAGGCTACATGTTTTTCACTTATCTACCGCAAAGGAATTGTCTTTATTTGACAATAAAAAAGCTTTAAAGGATAAGAAGATTACTGCAGAGGTTTGCGTGCATCATTTATGGTTTAATGAATCTGATTATCAGAATAAAGGAACCTTTATAAAATGGAATCCTTCGATTAAAACCAAAAATGATCAGGAAGCATTACTGCAGGCGTTGATTGATAATAAAATTGATGTGGTGGCTACAGATCATGCTCCGCATACAAAAGAAGAAAAAAAGAATGTGTATACTAAAGCTCCAAGTGGGGGTCCACTGGTTCAACACGCTTTACCGGCGATGCTTCAATTGTATCATCAGGAAAAAATTACTCTCGAAAAGATAGTTGAAAAAATGTGCCATAATCCTGCGATTTTATTTCAGATAGAAAAGCGAGGTTTTATAAAGGAGGGTTACAAAGCCGATCTTGTAATTGTAGACCTGAATTCTCCCTGGGCAGTTCAACCCAGCAATATCCTTTATAAATGCGGATGGTCACCATTTGAAGGAGTTACTTTTAAATCCAGAGTTACTCATACCTTTGTTAATGGTAATTTAGTTTATAAGAATTTTAAAGTTTTGCCATTTTCGCGTGTAGCAGAAAAGCTGGCATTCGATAGAAAGTAAAATGAAACTGTTCCGGATAATTATTTTATTAAGTCTCTTAATTTCCTGTCAAAATATTGAGGAAGTTAAAAAGCCTGATAATCTTATATCTGAGCAAAAAATGGTCAATGTCTTAACCGATCTTGCACTTTTGAATTCCGCCAAGAACTATAATAAAAGACTACTTGAGGAAAAAGGAATTCAACCCGACTCCTTATTATATAAAAGGCATAATATAGATAGCCTGCAGTTGGCAGAAAGTACACAATACTACGCTACGCACTATAATACATTTGAAGTTATTCTTAAGAAAGTAAAGAATAATTTAGAAAAGTCCAGACGGGAAATAGAAATATTAAAAGTAGAAGTGGAAAGTAAAAGAGATTCCATAAGAAGATTGGAAAATCCATTTGATTCTGTATCACCACGTTCTGATAAGTACAGGATCAGAGTATTGGACAGTCTGGGAATGTCTCCTGTTTCTACAGATTTCTAGAAAATTCCTCTTTATAAATGGCCGTTGTTTCGGTTATAACCTGCTGAATTGGAATAAATTTAAAATTTAGTTTCGACTTTAATTTACTGCTGCTGTAGAAAGTATCTTCAAATAGATTTTTATGATCACCGGAATTTAAATTCTTATCCATTCCAAAAAAAAGATTTCCTAAAGATTGTAAGATCCACCCGGCATAAATCATCCAGGGTTTAAGATTTATGGCAGGTTTTGCTTTGCTTAAACCTTCAGCGGTCATTTCTAAAACCTTATCAAATTTTAAATTTTCTGCAACTACTATAAACTGTTCATTTGTAATGGATGAATTCATCACCCCTACAGCAGCTAAAACCACGTCGTTTACTCCTACAAATCCCGTAATCTTCGGGAATTTAAATTTTAATCCTTTAGCTACTTTAGAAATAAGGGTGCCACTTCCTTTATTCCAAAATCCGGGACCAATTATTACTCCCGGATTTAAAATAATAACAGGAACACCCTCCTGAGATGCCCGCCATATTTCAATTTCTGCGCCATGTTTGGAAATAGCATAATCTGTATGATCTTTCTCGGGCTGCCATGAATAATCTTCTGTTACAAACTTTTCACCGGGATTTGACCCTAATGTGGCAATGGAGCTTATATAGCAAAGTTTTTCAATTTTATTAGCGATACATAGATTAGCAATGTTAGCCGTCCCTTCAATATTGACTTTTCTTAAAGCTTTGGCTTTAGAGGAATTAAATGTTACCAGAGCCGCACAATGATAAACTGTGGTAATTTCCTGAAAAGCATTGGTTAAAGCTGGTATATCAAGAAGATCTGCTTCAATCCATTCTATCTGATTAAAGGAATGATCGGCCTCCTCTTTGGGAAGGTAGTATGAAAACACTTGTTTTACAGAAAGGAGATTGCTGTTTTTCCTGTGGATAGCCCTTACGCTTTTGCCAGAACTTATGAGTTCCAGCAATAAATGCGAGCCTACTAATCCTGTGCCTCCGGTTACTAAAATCATATGTAAATATAACTATTCCTTTTAGGAAAAATGTGAGTTATTGGTATCTTTACGCCTATTTTACCCGAAGATCTAACGCATTGTTTAGGTTGGATAAAAAATGTTTTATGAGAAATTTTATTGAAGAAATTACCTGGAGAGGGATGGTTCACGACCTAATGCCGGGAACTGAGGAACATTTACTGGAAGAAATGAGAGCTGCTTATATAGGATTTGATCCTACTGCAGACTCTTTACATATAGGAAATTTGGTGCCCATAATGCTTTTGGCTCATTTCCAGCGCAATGGTCATAAACCGGTTGCACTGGTAGGAGGGGCGACAGGAATGATTGGTGACCCTTCAGGAAAATCTAATGAAAGGAATTTACTGGATGAAAAAACCTTACGTCACAATCAGGAATGCGTGAGAAAACAATTATCTCAATTTTTGGACTTTAGTTCGGGAGCAAAAAATGCAGCAGTTATAGTAAATAACTACGACTGGATGAAGGAATTTTCCTTTCTGGATTTTATCCGGGATGTTGGTAAACATATCACAGTAAATTATATGATGTCCAAAGATTCTGTAAAGAAGAGGCTTTCTTCTGATGCTGCCGAGGGAATGTCATTCACAGAATTTACTTATCAAATGGTGCAGGGATATGATTTTCTTCATTTGTACAGTACCCAGAATATTACTCTACAAATGGGCGGAAGTGATCAATGGGGAAATATCACCACGGGAACAGAATTAATCCGCAGGAAAGCACAGGGGAAAGGATATGCACTCACCTGTCCTTTAATAACCAAGAGCGATGGTAGTAAATTTGGAAAAAGTGAAGGAGGAAATGTTTGGCTGGATCCAAACAGGACTTCCCCTTATAAGTTCTACCAGTACTGGCTAAATTCAAGTGATGAAGATGCAGAGAAATATATTAAGATCTTTACATTTTTAGACAAAGAGACTATAGATACTCTTATCGAAGAACATAAAGCTGCTCCTCACGAGCGACTACTTCAAAAACGACTTGCACAGGAGGTAACAACTACTGTTCATGGAGAGGAAAACCTGGAAAATGCAGTAATGGCTTCAGATGTTCTCTTCGGCAAAAGTACCGCCAACGATTTAAAACGATTAAATGAAGCAACTTTTCTGGATGTTTTTGAAGGAGTGCCACAGGCCGAAGTTTCAAAAGCGGAGATTGAACAGGGAATGGATATGATTGCAGCACTTTCTGCCAAAACCGGCTTTCTTGCTTCCAATGGAGAGGCGCGCCGTTCCTTAAAGGAAAATTCAATTTCGGTTAACAAAGAAAAGGTCAATGAAGATTACATGCTTACCACCAAGGATTTGATTAATGATAAATACATCATCTTAAACAAAGGGAAACGAAATACTTATATAATCAGGATAGTATAGAATCAAAAACCCCTCCAAACGAGAGTTTAGAGGGGTTTCAACTAACTAACCAATCAATATGAAAAAACTTCATTATTATGTAAACAAAAACCTAACCAAAATCTATGTTTACAATAATTAAGTCGTAAAAAGAGGAGTTCATTACACCATAATTTAAAAATTTTAAATTTTAACACTTATAGGTCGGTGTTAAAGAACCATTAGATTACAACCTCTAATGTCGCTGTTATCGAATCTTCCCAAAATCTCAATTTTATCTGCTTCAACAATTTTCCCCAGGTCCTGAGTAGCTATAAAAGAACACGAATTAAAATTAGCCAGGTCAATCACATTAATTCCTCCTGTTTTTCCTGGTCCAAGGTTCGTTAATGCATCTTCAGGGTCACGTATTAATATTCTCATCCAGGGTGGACAGGCAAAAATTCCATTTCCTGAAGAATATGCCTGCGATAGTAACTCGGTCATTCCGTATTCGCTGTGAATATATTCAACTCCGAATCCTTTCTTTAAAAGCTCGTGCAGTTCTTCCCTTATCATTTCTTTTCTCCTTCCTTTCATTCCCCCGGTTTCCATCACTATTGTATTCTTAAGGTTAAACTTCTCATTTTCTATTAAATCCAGCAGGGCAAAAGAAACTCCCATCAATAAAACTTTTTGATTTTTGCATTCCAGCTCAAGCAGGGTAGCTTTTAGATCCTGCAGGTTATTAAGATAAAAGCCACTGCGAGGGTTACTGCTCCTCTTTATAAGGCTATCTGCCATATAGATTAAGGAAGAACCTTCGCGTTCCAGGTAAGAAGGTAAAAGTGCGAGTATAGCATAGTTCGTTAGATCTCCATAAAACAGCTTAAAGCTTTTTAAGAAGCTTTGTTCGTAAACACTTACATCGGTAACCGCATGTTTGCTGGTGACACTTCCTGTGGTGCCACTGCTTGTAAAGATAATTTCCGGATCCTCTTTTGACGAAACTATTTTATGACTTTTAAAAAATTCGATGGGAAGAAAAGGAATTTGATCTATCTCCTTTATTTTTTTCTCATTCACCTTTAGAAGGTTACAAAACTTCCTGTAAACAGCATTGTGAGAATATTGAAATCGAAAAACCTCCAGTGAAACCTTCTGAAAGTCTTCATTTGAGGAAATAGAAAAAATTTTTTCCTGGAACATTAATATTATTTGTGAGGAGGGTAAATTTAGAAAATAAAAAAGCTTCTATAATTATAGAAGCTTAAGATATATTATAGTAAAGTGGAATTATTTCACAACCAGCTTTCTGGTGGCCTGTGAATTCCCTTCCTGTATTTTTAAGATATAAATTCCCGGTGTAAGTTCTGATACATCCAGTTCTTTGCCAATTAAACGGGCAGAAAGAACCATTTTACCTAAAACATTGTAAACCTCCACTTCTTTTGCCTGATTTTTTTCAGAAGAAATAAAGACTTTACTACCGGTAACCGGGTTAGGATATATCGAAAGGCCATTAATTGGTTTCTCCTGAGCGTAGGCCGGAACAGAAGTGCTTTGCGCTGATGCCCCTACGGAGAACAGCAAAAAGAAAACCAATAAGAGACTAAACAAGTACTTTTGCTTCATGCTTTTTTGATATGGTTACTACAAACATACACAAAATATTTCAAAAATAATACCAAGATTTTCTTCCCAAAGAGTTAAACTAAAATAAAAGATTTAAAAACCTGATTATTTAGTTATCAATCTGTTATAAAAATAATAAAAATGGATAATTACCGGGAAATTAGAGCAATGAACATGTAATATTAAATATAAAAATGGCAGCCAAATCGGCTGCCATTTTCACACAAACTATATTCAAATTAAAAGCTAATAT
>CAZXEY010000103.1:0-7328 GCA_964639695.1 uncultured Antarcticibacterium sp.
AATAAAAATAATTGAAGGTGATTTTTCCTTTGCCTGCTTAAAAAGGTCTCTTACCCTTGAAGCTCCAACTCCCACAAACATTTCAACGAAATCTGAACCCGAAAGTGAAAAGAAAGGAACTTTTGCTTCACCAGCTACAGCTTTTGCAAGTAAAGTTTTACCGGTTCCCGGAGGTCCTACTAATAGGGCTCCTTTTGGAATTTTTCCACCAAGGGCAGTATATTTTTCAGGTTGTTTTAAGAAATCCACAATTTCCTGAACCTCCTCCTTGGCACCTTCTAATCCTGCTACATCCTTAAAGGTTGTTTTTACATCGGTGTTTTGATCAAATAGTTTTGCCTTCGATTTTCCAATGTTAAAGATCTGCCCTCCTGCACCACCACCGGCACCTGAGCTCATTTTTCTCATTATAAAGATCCAGATCCCAATAATAAGAATAAAAGGTAACAGTGTTAAAAGGATATCCCCCCAAACATTGGTTTGAGTGTTGTAGGTAACCACTGTATCAAGATCATTTTCTTGTTTAATTTCCTGTATGGAATTTTCAAAATTCTGAAGATCTCCAAATTCAAAAGTATAGGCAGGATTATCACCCGATGCAAAAAGTTCGCTTTCGGTTGCTGTTTTATGTATGTCTTTAGATTTTGCTTCTTCAGTTAAAAAGACTTTTGCCTGGTTGCGATTAACAATAACAACCTTCTCAACATCTCCTTGTCTTAAAAAACTCTGGAATTCGGCAGGATTCGTTTTAGCCGGTTCGCTAAATCCACCACCACCGAAGAAATTAATCCCTAAAAAGATGATTATAATCGCAGCATAAATCCAGTAAGCACTAAATTTTGGCTTCTTGGGATCTAATTTATTACTCGTTTGCTTATTAGCCATTCTTGCTTAATTAAATTTTAATAATTTGTTTGTATGGAAGTGGTTTTCGCATCACCCCATAAACTTTCAATATCGTAATACTCTCTTATGTGCTTTTGGAAAACGTGAACTACAACAGTCACATAGTCCATAAGCACCCATTCCGCATTTTCACTGCCCTCTACATGCCAGGGCTTATCTTTAATGGATTTACTTACGATTTTTTGTACAGAGTTTACTATGGCGTTTACCTGTGTATTTGAAGTACCACTACAGATAACAAAATAATCACAAACGGTATTTTCAATTTCCCTTAAGTCAAGAATATCAATGTTGTTTCCTTTAACTTCTTCTATTCCTTTTATTATATGAGCTATAAGTTGATCGTTGTTCGTTTCTTTTTTTGCCATTAAATTTATTTCTTTACGCAAAGTTATTACTTTTTAGTCTTTTTACGGTTTGTTATCTAAACATTTAACTCCGCAATTTACTCATTATCTCACATGCGTATAATCAAAGTTGATGCCACCAAATCCACTAATTCACTCGCAAGGGAATGGTTCCAGGCAAACAAATCCACACCTGCTGTTTGTTTTGTTGCCCGCGATCAAACATTAGGTAGGGGACAGCGAGGCGCTACCTGGGTATCTAATGCAGGTGAAAACTTAACATTTAGTATTCTTTTCCCTAATCCCGGTATACCGATTAATAATCAATTTACTATTAGTGCAGCAGCGGGTATTGCTGTTTTGGAGGTTTTAAAGCTTCTAAATATTAACAAATTAAAATTAAAATGGCCTAACGACATTATGGCAGCCAGCTATAAAATAGGAGGAATTCTTATTGAAAACTCTCTCAGCAATGGCAGGATTGATTCCTTAGTAATAGGGATAGGATTAAATGTAAATCAAACTGAATTCATCGACCTGCCAAAGGCTGGATCTTTAAAAAAATTGACAGGAATAACTTATGATCTGGACGAACTTCTGCAGGCAATTATTGAAAATCTGGAAAGAATTATACTTCAGTTAAAAAGCAGCTCAGTTTCTTTAAAAATTCTTCAGGAATATGAAAATGTACTTTTCAGGAAAGATGTAGCCTCAACCTTTCAGCTAAACGATGGAAAATTAATTACAGGGGTAATAAAAGGAATATCCTCCACAGGACTTCTTAAAGTTCAGGTGGAGGATACCATTAAAACCTTCGATCTAAAAGAGCTTAAACTTCTCTTTTAAACCTTTTGAATATTTTCGCTAAGTGTATTGATGAACTTCTTTAATGGGCTTTTTACCATCATAGCCATCATAGCATTAAATTTACCGTTGAATAACAACTGCACCTGACTTTGATTTTCACCTACCGCTTCAATGGTTAAATCCAGGGCGAAATTCAGTTTATCTGATGTTGAACCTAAAACAACTAGATCTGGTTCCCGTGTTTCGGTAATTTGAAGCTCAATCTCCGGCATTCCCTTTAATGCGAAAATAAAAGAGTCATTTCCCGTCACTTCAAATTTCTCCGTATTTTCCGGCATTACCTGTTTATAGTTTTCAACTTTAGTCAAAAAATTAAACATTTCCTGCTGGCTCTTATGTGTAATTACTTTTTCACTTTCTAAATTCATTTTGCTTCCCATTTTCCGGGATCTTGTCGCCAGGTTTTTAATACCTCAGCTTCAGATCCATTAATATAATGTGTTTTTAAGGCTGTTTCAATTAAATGATCATAATCACTAAGAGTATGCAAATTTATTTTTGCTTTCTTAAAATTATCTTCCGCAGTTTTAAAGCCATATGTAAAAATTGCAAGCATACCTTTTACAGTTACTTTCTCCTCCTGTAACGCTTTGACCGCATTTAAACTACTCCCGCCGGTACTAATTAAATCTTCAATAACAACAACCGATTGGCCTTTATGCAAAACACCCTCGATTTGATTTTTGCGACCATGAGCTTTTGGCTCGGGCCTTACGTATACAAAGGGTAAATTCATATATTCTGCTACCAACATACCTATACCTATAGCTCCCGTTGCAACACCTGCAATTACATCTGGTTTTCCATATAGATCCTCAATTTGACGGGCAAATTGTTCTCTTATGTAATTCCTTATAGGGGGGTAGGATAATGTAATCCTGTTATCGCAATAAATAGGTGATTTCCATCCGCTGGCCCACGTAAATGGTTGTTGTGGTTCTAATTTTATTGCCTTAATTTGCAACAATAACTCAGCGGTTTTAATTGCTGTTTCTTTATTTAAAATCATACTGCAAATGTATAAAGTTTTTGTAAATGATATTCCAATAATTCTTTCCACAAAGAAAGATATAGGAGATAATTATACATCGTTTCCTATCAAAACCGTAAAGTTCAAGAGATTACTTAATAAGATTTACAGAGGCGAACTTTTATATGTTAATCTATATCACGAAAAAGAAGAAAAGCTGCTAAAACATCTTCATAAAAAATTACCTGTAGTTATTGCCGCCGGCGGAAAAGTTGTTAATGACAAAAACGAAATCCTGTTTATTTATCGCAATAAGCGATGGGATCTCCCCAAAGGCAAAGTTGAAAAGAAGGAAACTTTAGAAGAATCTGCTATAAGAGAAGTGATGGAAGAAACAGGTGTAAAAGACCTTATTATTAAGAATTTTATTTTAAAAACTTACCACGTGTTTCAGAGGAAGAATAAATATAAGCTCAAAGTAACTTATTGGTATGAGATGTATTCAGAATTTGATGGAGAACTTGTTCCTGAATTAAATGAGGGTATCAAAAAAGTGAAATGGAAAAATCTTGAAAAAAGCAGAAAAGCTCTCACTAACTCATATGCAAACATCCAACTTTTGTTTTCCAGGAAATATTTATCGGCTAATTCTAAAGACCGGGTAGCGTAAGTGGGCAGCTTCATAATTGGGAGATTGCTTGTGCAGCCAATCCAGCTGGGCATACCAACTATTATCAAATTCTTTATCTGAACGTTTCTTTTCTTCAAATTTCTCCCTGAGTTCCGGATTTTCTTCCAGTAAAATTTTAGCCATATCTTCAAAAACATATGGTGAAAAACCTTCTTTCTGCTGAAGAATACTATCAAAGAAATTCCAGCTGAAAAACGAATCTTTCGTATTTGGCTCCAGTGTTTCCAGTAAATACCTTACCGAAGGCTGAAAAGTCTTAATTAGAAAATCCCCTTTCCTGAAGGCCACATCTTCTATAGTTTTTTTAACCTTAATATTAGAATGTGGATAATGACCTTCATAAGCAGTATTTTGGGTGTCAAAATCTTCAATGTTGTATACTTCAACTTTTATTATAGTATCCCGGGGGAAAGTAGTCATTTCTACCTTGTTACTTTGTAATACATCAATAACATTCCACCATCCCTGTGGGATTACATAGGCTCTTGGTATTTCAATTTTTTCGGTTGGTGTAAAATTGTTATAATATTCTACTTCTTTTGTAAATGGTCTTTCGCGGTCATACTTCAATCTTTTACCACCAGTAACTTCACTATCTATTATCTCTCCTTCATACCCAAGAAAGTCAAATTTAGTGACGCTACTGCTATCCACCTTAAAGTTGGTCGGGTAGTATCTCTCTGTTAAGTATTTTCTTTGTGCCCGTGCCCTGAGATCTTTAATTGTTACATAATCTCTTTCAGACACGCTGATTAAAGATAGTAGCGCCTGATAAGTTCCTAATACTCTTTCCTCATAAGGCTTGAGCATATGGGTTTCAATCATTAAACCCAAAACATTCCATAAAGCAGCATACCCAGTAGAATACCTGGGGTAATCCATAAACTGCGTAAAACCTTTTTCAGGCACCTCATTAAAAACATTTACATAGGGAGTTATTTCCCAGTCGTGTTCCCAAAGCGATTTTTCAAAAGAAGGAATCATTTTTTGCTGCAAATATTCCCCCAATTCTCCTCCTAATTTGTTATGTTGGGTAAATAAATGGGTAAGGGTGTACTGGTAGTCGGCACCGTTACTAACGTGGTTGTCTACAAAAATATCTGGTTTTACTGTGTGAAATATTTCGGCAAAAGTCCTTGTGTTTTTGGTATCAGCTTTTATAAAATCCCTGTTGAGGTCATAATTTCGGGCATTACCTCTAAATCCGTATTCTTTGGGTCCGTTTTGATTTGTTCGGGTTGTAGAATTCCTGTTCAATGCTCCGCCAACATTATATACAGGAATGGTAACTATAACAGTATTTTTAGGGCTAGGTAACGAATCTCCAGCCAAATCCCTGAACAGCATCATAGTGGCATCAATACCATCACTTTCCCCGGGATGGATGCCGTTGTTGATAAACATTATGCTGTACTTCTCGCGTAGTTTTTCAAAATCAAATTCCTTGGTGGGGCTGTAAACAGCAAGATGAAGAGGTTTGCCGCTGTCAGTTTCCCCGTACTCGTATAATTTAATAGTTGGATAAGCTTCTGCTAACTTAGCATAGAAATTTATTATTTCTTCGTAGGTAGCTGTTTCAGTTCCTCCCGATTTCTCAAAAGCGGTTTCAAAATCATAATCTGTTACTAATTTATATTTAGATAGATCACAGGATACCAGGCAGATAACTGCCAAAAGAACTGCAATAACTTTTTTCATATAAGGTTTCCTTACGTTACCATAAACATACTTAATAAAGGCTAACACGCCAAAATTTTATTTAATCCCTTAATACACCTGTTAAAGTAAGCTTAATCTTCTGTTTAAATTTTAGATGGAGATTTAATAAAGTTAATTTTAATTCTTTCTTTTAAACAAATGCTATTTCATAAATCTCAATTTCTTCTTTTGGAAAAAAAACTATTTCTTTTAATCTTTATTATTGGATTTCTAAACTCATCTGCTCAATCTTTACAGGGAGTAATACTAAATTCCTCTACGGCAGAACCTGTACCTTTTGTAAATATCTTTAATAGTGAAAATGAAGTCGTAGCTATTTCTGATAGAAACGGGATGTTTTCTGCAAATAATCTAAGCCTTCCCGCGGTTCTTCAGTTTACTGCTATCGGTTTCCAAAGGCAGGTGGTTACTTTTTCTTCGGAAGACGTTGATAAAAGAATATTCTTAACACCTTCAGCTGAAGCTCTTTCTGAAGTAATAATTAGAAGTACTTTAATTTCAAAGGAACTTAGGAAAATACCTGCAGCAATTAGTGTGATTTCCCTACAAGACCTTCAGAAAATAGATCCGACTAACTTATCTACCGCTTTTAATAATGTTCCGGGAGTTTATGTAAACCAGGGAGCTCTAAATACCACCAAAATAAATATCCGCGGTATTGGTGCACGTTCTCAATACAGCACGAACAGGATCCAGGCTTATTTTAATGGGATCCCGCTTACAACTGCCGAGGGTGAACTTACTTTAGATGACATAGATCCTGAATCTTTATCCCGGATTGAAATTATAAAAGGCCCCACGTCTAGTATTTATGGAGCGGGATTAGGAGGTGTAATAAATTTATATTCCGCGCAACCTTCACCGGGTACAAAAGCATCTGCTAATGTCATTTTTGGCAGTTTTGAAATGGTGAAAAAGAATTATACTGCTTCACACAGCACAGCAAATACTTCTCTTTTCGTCAATTACAGCGACCTTCAAACCAATGGTTTCAGGGACAATGGGAATTACGACAGAAATTCTGCAATTGTAACTGCCAGCCTAACTACAGAAACAAACAACAAGCTGAATTTCCTTGCTAATTTCATAAAGCTAAAAGCCTTTATTCCCAGTTCCATTAATGAAACCGATTTTAGGAATAATCCCTCTGTGGCCGCTTCTAACTGGGCAGCTGCACAGGGTTTTGAATCTTATGATCAAGGATTGTTAGGAATTTCCTACGAACATTCAATTTCCTCTGCTTTTTCTAATACCACCAGTATTTTCGTCAATTTTCGGGATGCCTATGAACCACGGCCTTTTGATATTTTAAAAGAGGAGAGAGTTTCTGCAGGAGCGAGAACCCGTTTTAACTGGAATCATACTCTTTTCAATTATGATTCCCAGCTTAGTTTTGGAGCTGAATATTATAAGGAGTGGTATGAAACCGGGACATTTGAAAATCTTTACAGGGATTTGGAGAATATGGGAAGCGTCCTTGGCGAAAGGCTGAGCAATAATGAGCAGGATAGAAATTATTCCAATTTTTTTGCACAGTTTGCCATTGATTTTTCTGAAGATCTAACGGTAGAAGCTGGATTAAATTTGAATATTACGAATTACAGTTTAACCGATCTTTTTGTTCAGGATGAGGTGGATCAAACAGGAGATTATGGTTTTGATCCTGTTTTATCCCCACGATTCGGTATTAATTACGAGCTTGGGGAATCAAAAAATGTTTATGCTTCCATAAGCCACGGATTTTCAACTCCAACAGTCGCTGAAACTCTTACCCCTGAAGGTACTATTAATACCAACTTATCCCCGGAAACCGGATTTAATTATGAAA
>CAZXEY010000103.1:7338-11017 GCA_964639695.1 uncultured Antarcticibacterium sp.
TTCTTTATATACCGAGGTTGCCCTCTACAGCATCCAGATTAATGATTTACTGGTAGCGCGAAGAATAGCAGAAGATCGTTATGTTGGTATAAATGCCGGGAAAACTAATCATAACGGAGTTGAATTGCTCGCGAGCTATACTTTTTCCCCTATTACAAATATTAATATCAACCCTTATATAAAGGCAGCCATAAACGAGTTTAAATTTGATGAATTTGAAGATCGGGAAAACGATTTTTCCGGAAACCGCCTACCCGGTGTTCCAAGGAGTACGATCAATTTTGGGGTGGATATGAACTACAGGGATTTTAGCGTCTACAGTAATTTCCTTGCCGTGGGAGAGATCCCTTTAAATGATGCCAATTCCCGGTCAACTAATACTTATGAAGTTTTAGATCTTAAGGTAAATTACAATTGGGAAATAGTGGGAGATCTGGAATTAATATTAACAGCCGGCGTTAATAACGTGCTTGATGAAAAATATGCAGCCAGTGGGTTACCTAATGCTGTTGGTTTTGGGGGAGCAGCACCAAGATATTATTATCCCGGTAATCCAAGAAATTATTACGGGGGAGCAAGATTAAGTTACAGGTTTTAAACTAACTTATTTTACAGCCTCGGGGACCATAAATGAAAAGTCACCACCGTGTTTTTTAATATCCCTTACAACTGTAGATGAAATGTGTCCCGTTCCCGAAGAGGAAATTAGAAAAATGGTATCTACACCAGACATTTTATAATTTGCCTGTCCTATGGATTTTTCAAATTCAAGATCTATGGAATTTCTTAAGCCGCGCAAAATAAATCTCGCATTTTCCTTTTTACAAAAATCGACAGTAAGACCCGAATAAGTTTTGACTTTGACCTTTGGTTCTTTACTAAAAGTCTTTTCAAGGAAGCTAACACGCTCCTCCAGGGAGTAAGCATAATTTTTATCGGAATTTATACCAATGGCAAGAATTATCTCGTCGAATAATGGCAAGCCTCTGGTGATAATATCCACGTGTCCCAGAGTAACAGGATCAAAAGAACCAGGAAAAACTGCTTTTCTCATCTTTATTTAATAATTTGAAGAGCATTGGAAGATATCCAACCATCACAAATATAACTATTTAACTCGATTGCGGAATTTAACTGACTGCTGCTTCAATAGCTTCTCCAAAAAGTTCTTTTAAACTTATTCCGGCTTTTTCTGCCTGTTGAGGTAAAATACTTGCTTCGCTCAATCCCGGTGTGGTATTCATCTCAATAAAATGAGGTTCATTGTTATGGAATATAAATTCAGACCTGGTAAAGCCTTTCATTTTTAATCTCCTGTATATCAACTTAGCGATATCCTGGACTTTTTGGGTTTGCTCTTCGCTAATTCGTGCAGGGGTGATTTCTTCAGACTTACCTAAATACTTAGCTTCGTAATCGAAGAATTCATTTTCTGAAACAATTTCAGTAACCGGGAGTACCAAAATTTCCCCTTTGTGAGTAATAACACCTACAGAAACTTCGGTCCCATCTAAAAAAGATTCAATTATAATTTCATCATCTTCTTTAAAAGCAATTTTCGTTGCCTGCTCCAAATCTTCAGCTTTTTTGACTTTGGTAATACCAAAACTGCTTCCGGCCTTATTGGCTTTAACAAAACAGGGAAGACCTACTTTTTGAACAATTTCTTCAGGTATAATTTCATCTCCTTTGTTCAGAAAATAATTAACAGCAGTTTTAATTCCGTAGGGTTTTAAAACACTTATAAGGTCCCTTTTATTAAATGTGAGTGCAGCCTGGTAATAATCACAGGAAGTTTGAGGTATTCCAACTAATTCAAGGTAAGCTTGCAACAAGCCATCCTCTCCCGGAGTACCGTGGATTGTATTAAATACACAATCAAAAACAATAGTTCTATCTCCAATTTTAACCGTAAAATCACTTTTATTAATAGGGTAGGGAGTATCATCTTCTGCTACTACGAACCATTCATTTTGCATAATATGTACACGGTAAGGATCGTAAAGCTCGCGATCGAGGTTTTTGTAAACAATGTTTCCACTATTAATAGAAATTCGATATTCACTTGAATATCCACCCATTGCAATGGCAATATTTTTCTTCATATTAAATAAACCTCTTTGTTTTTCGTTAACAAAAATATGACTAATAACGGGTGCAACCAAAACCCTATCCTTTTTATATCTTTGCCTATTATAAAAATTTTATGAGCTTTTTTAAATTCCTCTTCAGCAAGACCTTTTTAATTCAATTGGGACTTGCGGTTTTAGCATTAATAATAATAGCCTTTTTAACATTACAATGGCTAAAATTCTCCACCAATCAGGATCAGAGAATCGAGGTGCCCGATCTTTCCAGTTTAACCCTTGACGTGGTTGAAGATCGATTGGACGAACTGGATTTGCGGTATGAGATACTAGATTCAGCAAATTTTAATCCCGATTATCCCAGGTTTGCTGTAATAGATCAGGTTCCAAAACCGGGTAAGGAAGTGAAAGAAAACAGGAAGATTTATCTTACGTTAAATCCATCGGGATATAGAAAGATCCAAATTCCGCAGAACCTAATAAGACAAACCAGAAGGCAGGTAGAGCCAACTTTAAGATCGTTAGGATTTGTTATTGGGGACGTTACTTTCAAACCAGATATTGCCAAGGATGCAGTTCTTGAGTTAAGACATAAAGGAAGACTTTTAGAGCCTGGAGATGAATTGACAAAAATGTCTGTAATTGATATTGTGCTAGGAGATGGATCAGGTAGATACGGGCAGGACGATGACGAACTTGAGTTGTTGGAAGGTGAAGAAGAATTTGAAACTAATGTAGATGATGAATTCTAATAACGATCCCGAACTTGAAAACCAGGATGACGATCTTTATGAACATCATAAGTTTATAGCAGATAAAGGTCAGCAGCCGTTAAGGGTAGATAAATATTTGATGAATTACATCGAAAATGCTACCCGTAATAAAATTCAGAAAGCTGCAAAAGACGGTAACATTTACGTCAATAATACGGTAGTAAAATCCAACTATAAGGTGAAGCCCGGGGATGTTGTACAGGTAATGTTCGAGCATCCGCCTTATGAATTCCTGCTTACTCCCCAGGATCTTCCTTTAAATATAGTGTATGAGGATGATTTTCTTCTGGTAGTGAACAAGGAAGCGGGAATGGTTGTTCATCCCGGTCATGGAAATTACAGCGGCACACTTATTAATGCATTGGTTTACCATTTCGAAAATCTTCCAAATAATAGCAGCGAACGTCCTGGCCTGGTTCACAGGATCGATAAAGATACCAGTGGATTGCTTGTTATTGCCAAAACGGAAGTTGCTATGGCACACCTTTCCAAACAATTTTGTAATAAGACCAGTTCGCGTGAATACGTCGCCCTTGTTTGGGGAAATGTAGAGGAAGAGGAGGGTGTGATTGAAGGAAATATTGGTCGCCACCCAAAAAACCGACTTCAGAATACTGTTTATTCAGGAGACGATGAAGAGATGGGTAAACCTGCCGTTACCCATTACAAGGTAATTGAGAGGTTGGGCTATGTGACTTTGGTTTCATGCAAGCTGGAGACCGGTAGGACGCATCAAATAAGGGTGCACATGAAGCATATTGGGCATACACTTTTCAACGATGAACGCTATGGCGGTGATAAAATCTTAAAAGGAACCAC
>CAZXEY010000104.1:0-10638 GCA_964639695.1 uncultured Antarcticibacterium sp.
CAAGCATCTCTCTCAAAAGGTCATTTCCTTCACGGGTTCTTTCACCAACTCCTGCGAATACAGAAAGACCTCCATGACCTTTTGCAATATTGTTGATCAATTCCTGGATCAATACAGTTTTTCCAACTCCAGCACCTCCAAAAAGTCCAATTTTACCTCCTTTTGCGTAAGGCTCAATAAGGTCAATTACTTTAATCCCGGTATAAAGAACTTCAGTAGAAACCGAAAGATCCTCAAATTTAGGAGCCTGGCGGTGAATTGGAAGTCCGTTATCACCTGCTTTAGGCAAATTTTCCATTCCATCGATCGCATCTCCAATTACGTTAAATAAACGTCCGTATACATCTTTACCTACAGGCATTTGAATTGGCGCTCCTGTAGCCACTACTTCTACTCCTCTACTTAAACCGTCTGTAGAATCCATAGAAATAGTTCTTACTGTATCCTCACCAACGTGTGACTGAACTTCAAGAACAAGAATAGAACCGTCCTTGCGTGTAATTTCCAAGGAATCGTAAATATTTGGCAATTCAGCGTCTTCACTATTGAAAACCACGTCAACTACAGGGCCAATAATTTGAGAAACTTTACCTGTGAATTTAGACATTATATAATTCTTTAATGGTTATATTAATCTTTTTGACTTTTACTATAATTCCCTAAAAATAAGAACCTACCGCAAGTCTTTTTCCGGGTGCAAAGATAGTTTTTCTTTATAAAAATAAATAGACTCTTACCCAACTTTTTTAAAATTCTTTCCTTTAGAAGAAATTTCTTCTATTCTCCTTATTTTGAATATTTTATAATAGTAATAAATACTAGTTAAAATAGGGTATGGGCAAAAAAAATGCCTTTCCCAAAGCTTTCGGAAAGGCATTTACTTATTTAAAAATTATTTACTCTACAGTAACCGATTTTGCAAGGTTCCTTGGCTGGTCAACATTTTTACCAAGCATAACTGCAATATGATAAGACAATAACTGCAATGGTATAGTTGTTAATAATGGAGTAAGCAACTCAATAGTATCAGGCACTTCAATAACATAATCTGCCAATTCACGAACAGCCTCATCACCTTCAGTAACCACAGCTATAATCTTACCGCTTCTGGATTTGATCTCCATAATGTTACTCACAACCTTTTCATAATGTCCCTTTCGGGTTGCAATTACAACAACCGGCATTTGTTCATCAATAAGAGCAATTGGACCATGCTTCATTTCGGCGGCAGGATATCCTTCAGCGTGAATATAAGAGATCTCTTTTAATTTTAAAGCACCTTCAAGGGCGACCGGGAAATTATAACCTCTTCCCAAATAAAGACAATTTGGCGCCTCTTTATACTTATCGGCAATAATTTTTACGTGCTCGTTTTCCTCTAATGCTCTTGCAATTTTTGAAGGGATCCTGTCCAGTTCCTGCAAATGCAGACGGAATTCAGAATCTGATATTGTGCCTCTGTGTTTTGCCAGTTTAAGAGCTATTAATGTAAGAACGGTAATTTGAGTTGTGAATGCTTTTGTTGAAGCTACCCCAATTTCAGGCCCTGCATGAGTATAAGCTCCTGCATGAGTCTCACGGGAAATTGAAGAACCTACCACATTACAAACTCCAAAAACAAAAGCCCCTTTTTCCTTTGCTAGCTTAATAGCCGCCATAGTATCGGCAGTTTCCCCACTTTGAGAGATTGCGATTACTACATCATTCTCATAAATAACAGGATTTCTATATCTAAATTCCGAGGCATATTCCACCTCTACAGGTAGTCTTGCAAGTTCTTCAAATATATATTCAGATACTAAACCGGCGTGCCAGGAAGTACCACAGGCAACAACAATTATTCTTTTCGCATTTGCAAGACGTTCAATATTATCATCTACACCTGCCATACGAATTATACCTTCGTTTACCAACATCCTTCCGCGGTAGGTATCTGTAATTGCGCTGGGTTGTTCGTAAATTTCCTTAAGCATAAAATGTTCAAAACCATTTTTTTCAATTTGCTCCAGGTTAAGCTGCAATTGCTGCACATAAGGATCAACCAGTGAGTCATCATGGATCTTTCTCACTTTAATAGTCTTTCCCCTACGTACTACTGCCATCTCTCCATCTTCCAGATAAATGGCATCACTGGTAAATTCTATAAACGGAGAAGCATCGGAAGCTATAAAAAATTCATCGTCTCCAATTCCAATAGCTAAAGGGCTTCCAAGCCTTGCGACTACAAGCTCGTTTGCTTTTCTTTTGTCAAACACGGTAATCGCATAAGCTCCCACAGTTTGATTTAATGCTATTTGAACGGCCTTTCCCAGCTTTACCTCTTCGTTGATCATTACATCCTCAATAAGGTTTACAAGCACCTCTGTATCTGTATCTGACTTAAAAGTATAGCCTCTTTTCTTTAACTCCTTTTTTAACGTATCGTAATTTTCAATGATCCCGTTGTGAATAATAACAAGGTTTCCCGAATTTGAATAATGTGGGTGTGAATTAACATCATTTGGCACACCGTGAGTTGCCCATCTAGTATGGCCTATACCCACATTTCCTGTTAAAGATGTTGTTTCTTCACATTTCTTCTTAAGGTCTGCTACCTTTCCTTTTGTCTTACAAAGGTTAACATCATTCCCGTCATAAAGAGCGACTCCCGCGCTGTCATATCCACGATATTCCAATCGCTGCAATCCCTTCATAATGATAGGGTATGCTTCCTGTTTTCCTATATATCCTACAATTCCACACATAATTTCTAATTGCCAGTTTCTGAATAATAAATATTAAATTTTACCCTGTTGGAAGCCTCTGCCGCTCTATTACCATACAAAACGGTTCCTCGTGGGGTAATAACAGTTCCTGCCGGAATTCTTTTTACCCCTTCTTCTGAAGGATTTTTAATGGCTACTGCTCCTGTAGCCTGGATATTTTGAATTACAACTAGCCCCAATTTTACGTTTTCCTGATCTTCTGCAATTATTCTTCTTACGTGCTCTGTAATTCTAATTTTATATTGAGTTCCATAACCATCCTCTCCTCTAACCAAAGGGATAGAGTGATTAATAACTGCGCCGGCTGGATCGGGGGATTGACTTGTGGGATCTAATCTATAATCCAATAAAACATCATTAGTTTTGAGATTGTAGAGTAATACTCTTTGCGGCTCCTGAGGCCCCGCCGGAGCTAAACTTCGGTTTACCGTGAACGTCAAATTCGCTTCATTTATCAACCAGTTGTTGGCACGAATTTCCTCTATCTCGGCATCATCTTCAAATAATTCAATAATAGCCATACTGCCTTCTCCGCCTTTTAAATAAAGATTTTCTGCTCCCGGCCTGCTGTCACTTCCTGTAATCTCCTCTACTATTCCCGTTGGAAGATCCTGGTTGAAAGTATTAACTATGCTGTTTCCGAAGTTAAGTTTAAAAGTCCCTTGTTCTCCATCCTCGTCACCCTCTTCAGGAAAAGATGTATAATACAAGACTATCCCAGCATCTTCAGAAGTGTAATCGAGCAGCAACATATTGCCGGCTCCATTTATAGGTTCAGCTTTAAAGTATAATCCTTTCAGGAAATTTTTAAAATTATTATTGTTGGATAAAATTGTAGTCCCTTCATTGTCAATAATTGTTTCTTTAAAAAACTGAACCGGAAGTTGCACTCTTAATCTTGGGCCTTTACGTATAGTATCTATAGCACCGGTAGAATTTTCTCCTAAATATTTTACCTGCCTTGAAGAAGGCACAAAAGATGGAATTACTAATAATGGTTCATTTGCGATAAAATTTTCGAAAAAAGGACCCTGATCGGAATAATATTTTTGCCTGGTCTCGAAATCTGCCTCAGGATCAAAATCATTCAGAAAAAGATTAGATCTGAAAATGCTGAGTTTATAAGGTGAATTTCCATAAAGCGAATCTATTCTATATACGGTATTTCCCTGCTCATTATTAGGAAGTTGTGTACTAAAATAAGGAACAGTCATTACCACACTATCCAGTCTTGGCGTCCTTCCAAAAGTGGGAGAATTATTCGCCAAGGAGAGTTGCGTAAGAATATTTGCAGTCATTTGGCCATACACCGGCTCCTGGTAAACCCCCAGCAAATATGCAGGAAGATTATTGGTTTGAACTGCGGTTAAATTTTTATTGTAAGCAACAACTCCTGCCTCGTATTTGGGGAAGTTATCTATCTGCCCGCCAATTAACTCGCCTCCAATTGAGGTAAAATCGTCATCACAGGAATTAAACCCTATTAGCAATAAAATAGCCGCAGGGATGTAGCCAAATCGTTTTAATAATGTCATTCAGTATCGTTACTTGTTATGATAAAACTTTAGTGTTATAAAATTCCTGATAGGCTGCAGAAAATTCTTCAGGAGATTGATAATCCAAAACAGGTTTGCCTGGATCTTTTAAATATTTTTTTAGTTCGTCAGGAATATTATCTCCTCCTACAATAACAGCATCAGAGTTATCAATGGCTGTTTTCATAAGGTTTACGTAGTTCGGCTTTTTTAGATGTTTTACATCCTCATTTTCAAGGCCGTCAAAAAGAACTTTTTTATACATGTTCTTATCTAACGTTTCATCAAAGCTTTGATTGTATACAGAAGTAACAATTTTAGAATCTACAAATAAAGGCTCTTTACCATAATAATTACGCAGGTACAAAGGCAGAAGTGATGAAAGCCATCCATGAACATGAATAATGTCTGGTGCCCAATTCAATTTTTTTACCGTTTCTATTACTCCTTTAGCAAAGAAAATCGCGCGCTCATCATTATCGGGAAATAAATTTCCATCCTCATCGGTCAACGTAGCTTTTCTTTTAAAATAATCCTCATTATCAATAAAGTAAACCTGCATGCGCTCTTTGGGAATAGAAGCAACTTTTATAATAAGCGGCATATCAAGATCATCTATCACCAGGTTCATACCAGATAATCTTATCACTTCATGCAACTGGTGTCGCCTTTCATTGATATTGCCATAGCGTGGCATAAAAATCCGGATTTGACCTCCCAATCCGTTCACCATTCTTGCGGCTTCAAAAGACATAGATGATATATCGGTTTCGGGCAGGTAAGGAATAACTTCAGATGATACGTATAATATCCTCTTATCTTTCATAGGTTGTAATTTGTTTTTTAATGTTTACAGGCAATTCGCGCAAATCGGTAGGGGCATTTACATCGAATTAAAATATGCTCATTCTATTGGTGTTTTGCTTTTACGAATAAAAAACATGCAAAATTACAAAATTTTATGCAGTTTGCCAGTAATATCTTAAGTTTGCACGCTGTTAATTTTTAGAAAAAATGCAGATTTTCAAAGAGAAAGCCGCTTTACAAAGCACAATTTCAACATTAAAACTGGAAAGAAAATCTATAGGGTTTGTTCCAACTATGGGTGCTTTACACGAAGGGCATTTATCTCTTATTAAAAATGCATCAGCCTCTTGTGAGGCAGTAGTAGTAAGCATTTTCATTAATCCTACACAATTTGATAATGCAAAGGATCTAGATAATTATCCCCGCACTTTAGAGACCGATATTTCCCTGCTCCACAGCTTAAATTTAGACTTGCTTGTTTTTGTTCCTTCTGCTGAAGATTTATATGGAAATAATATTGTGGCCGAGCATTTTTCTTTCGACGGACTGGAATTTGAAATGGAAGGAAAATTCAGAAACGGACATTTTGATGGAGTAGGAACGGTGGTAAAAAGACTATTTGATATTGTAAAGCCCGATAAAGCTTTTTTTGGGGAAAAAGATTTTCAACAACTACAAATCATTAAAAAGTTAACCGAAAAGAATAATTTACCTGTAGAAGTTATTGGTTGCCCCATTTCAAGAGAACCAAACGGCCTTGCAAGGAGCTCAAGAAATGAGCGACTAAGTGAACAAATTAGGGAAGAAGCAGCATTTATTTATAAAACGCTGCTTAAAACAAAAGAGAAATTCGGCACAGAAAGTGCAAATGAAATAACAGATTGGGTTAAAAAGGAGTTTGAATCACATCCTGATTTAAAATTGGAATATTTTGAAATCGCAGAGAGCGATACTTTGAAAACCGCTAATACACGCGATGCAAATTCCCCCTACCGGGCTTTTATTGCGGTATATGCGGGAGATGTGAGATTAATTGATAACGTAGCCCTTAATTAAACTGAAATGCAAATTCACGTAGTAAAGTCTAAAATTCACCGTGTAAAATGTACGGGAGCCGATCTTAATTATATTGGTAGTATTACCATTGATGAGGATCTTATGGATGCCGCCAATATTATTGAAGGAGAAAAAGTTCAAATTGTTAACAATAATAACGGGGAGCGTCTTGAAACGTACGCGATCCCAGGCCCAAGGAATTCGGGGGAAATTACATTAAACGGTGCAGCAGCAAGAAGAGTTGCTAAAGGTGATATTCTTATTCTTATTACCTATGCAATTATGAGCATTGAAGAAGCTAAAGTTTTTAAACCTGCACTGGTATTCCCTAATGAGGAAAATAATTTACTGAAATAATTTTTTGAAGAAAAACATTATTAAAATATTAAAGATAATTCTCCCGCTTATGTTGGGAGTTTTTTTAATATGGTATTCCTTAAAAAGTGCTACTCCTGCAGAAAGAATAGAACTCTGGACAAATATTACTTCTGCCGATCCTGTCTGGATCCTGCTTTCAATGCTTTTTGGCTTACTATCCCACATTTCGAGGGCCTATCGCTGGAAATATTTATTACAGCCTATGGGTTATTCGCCCAGGTTTGCAAATAGTTTTATGGCAGTTATGGCTGCTTACCTTGCAAATTTTGGGATACCAAGATCTGGTGAAGTTTTAAGAGGGGCAACAATTGCAACGTATGAAGATATTCCTTTTGAAAAAGCTTTTGGCACTATAATTTCAGAAAGAATTGCAGACTTTATAATGCTTTTAATTTTCATCGCAATTACTTTAATTCTCCAAACGGAATTTCTTCTTACCTATTTCAGGGAAAATAACATCAACCCCCTTTTTAGTTTTTTTGTACTTGCAGGTTTAATTGGAGCAGGAGTATTAATACTTAAATTTATTAAAAGATCTAATCACGGGATAATTGTAAAGGTTAAGAAATTTGCTGTTGGCCTGCTGGAGGGAATGAAAAGTATTCTAAAAATGGAGAACAAAATCGCTTTTATTCTTCATACGATTTTCATTTGGGTAATGTATCTACTAATGTTTTACATCCTGATTTTTGCGGTTCCTGAAACTTCAACCTTACCTATTGGAGTGGTAATGGTTGCTTTTATAATTGGTTCTTTTGCCATCTCTGCAACTAATGGAGGTATTGGCGTATATCCCATAGCCATTGGTGCAGGGCTACTCCTGTTTGGTGTTAGCAAACAGGGCGGGGAAGCTTTTGGATGGATTACCTGGGCCACTCAAACCCTTATGGTGGTCATCGTTGGCGGTTTATCTTTCCTCTTTTTACCCATTTACAATCGTAAAAAATAATTACTTATATTCGTCTGGTAACAAATTACTTAACCTATGAATAAAAAATTACTTTTTTTATTGCTTGTTGCTGCCCCAAATTTTCTTTTTTCCCAAACCACCTACAAAACTTTACAATCATCAAAATTAGGAGAGGAAAGAGAATTGAAAATCCAGCTTCCTCGCAATTATGACCAAAACAAGGAGAAGAAATATCCGGTTTTCATTGTTTTAGACGGAGATTATCTTTTTGAACCAGTTGCCGGTAATGTTGATTATTACTCATACTGGGAAGACATTCCGGAAATGATTGTGGTTGGGATCAACCAATCTTCTACACGAGACCAGGATGCCCAATATGACGATCAAAGATTTCTGCCCGAGGATAAAGGAGCCGCTTTTTTTGAATTTATTGGTATGGAGTTGCTTCCGTTCATTAGGAGCAATTACAGAACAGCACCTTTTAATGTAATAATCGGGCATGATTACACGGCAAATTTTCTGAATTATTACCTGTTAAAAGAAAATCCTGTTTTTCAGGGTTATATTAATTTAAGCCCAGATCTGGCTCCGGAAATGGCCAACCGGCTGGTGTCTTCTTTTGAAAAATCTACCAACAAAACCTGGTATTATCTCGCAACGGCATCTGAAGATATTCCCGATCTTAAAGAACGTATTTTAAGCTTCGATTCGCAGCTTAAAAATATCAACAACCAAAACCTTATCTACACTTTTGATAATTTTGAAGGAGCTTCACATTACACTCTGGTGGGAAATGCAATTCCAAGAGCAATTGAAAAGATATTCCAGGTTTACCGGCCTATTTCAGTAGAAGATTACAATAGGATTTTACTTCAAACCTCGATATCGGGATATGATTATCTTATAGAGAAATATGATAACATCAATACTCTTTTTGGAATTGATAAAAAAATAAGGCTCAATGATTTTATGGCTGTTTATAATGCGATGGAGAAAACAAAGAATTTTGGACAGTTAAAACAGTTATCGTCATTGGCTCAAAAACATTATCCAAAGACCATGTTGGCTACTTATTTTGATGCAAGATATGAAGAGGAGGTAGGAGACCCAAAACGAGCAATGAAATCCTACCAGAAAGCTTACGGGCAGGAGCCTATTGCTTTTCTTACTGTAGATTTTATGTTGGAAAAAGCCGAAAAAATTAAACAGGATTTTGGTTACTAAAATTAATTAATGGCTAAAACAAAAACCACCTATTTCTGCCAGAATTGTGGTGCACAACATTCAAAGTGGCAGGGACAATGTACCTCCTGCAGGGAATGGAACACTCTTGTAGAAGAAGTTATTCAAAAAAACGATCAGAAAGACTGGAAACTGGAAAGTTCCCGAGGAGTTAAAAGAGCCGCAAAACCTTTGAAAATTGCTGAAATAGCAGTAGGATCTGAAGTGAGGCTAAATACTAATAATGCAGAATTAGATCGTGTTTTAGGTGGTGGATTGGTACCCGGCTCACTTACTCTGTTAGGAGGTGAGCCCGGTATTGGTAAAAGCACATTACTGCTGCAAATCTCTTTAAATCTAAAACAAAAAACTCTTTATGTTTCTGGCGAAGAAAGCCAGCAGCAAATTAAAATGAGGGCTCAACGCATAAATCCCGATCCCGCAAACTGCTATATTTTAACTGAAACCAAAACCCAGAATATTTTCAGGCAAATTGAGGAGTTACAGCCAGAAATTGTAATTATTGATTCCATCCAGACCCTGCACAGCGATTATATTGAAAGTTCTGCAGGAAGCATTTCCCAGATTAGGGAATGTACTGCCGAACTTATCAAATATGCCAAGGAAACTAATGTTCCTGTAATTCTTATTGGTCATATAACAAAAGAAGGAAGTATTGCCGGGCCAAAAGTCCTGGAGCATATGGTGGATACGGTACTTCAGTTTGAAGGGGATAGAAATCATGTTTACCGCATCCTTAGGGCCCATAAAAACAGATTTGGATCTACCCACGAACTCGGAATTTATGAAATGCAGGGCAGTGGACTTAGAGAAGTTTCCAATCCTTCAGAAATTTTAATTTCCAAAAATGACGAAGGTTTAAGTGGCACAGCCATAGCTTCTACTTTAGAAGGAATGCGACCCTTAATGATAGAAATCCAGGCATTGGTAAGTTCCGCAGTCTATGGAACACCACAACGATCAACTACGGGGTATAATGCTAAGAGGCTGAATATGCTCCTGGCTGTTCTGGAAAAGAGAGCAGGCTTTAGATTGGGTGCCAAAGATGTTTTTCTTAATGTGACCGGGGGTATTTCTGTAGATGATCCTGCCATAGACCTTGCGGTAATTGCAGCAATTCTCTCTTCTAACGAGGATATCTTTATCCAGAAAGATATTTGTTTTGCGGCAGAAGTAGGACTTGCAGGAGAAATACGTGCTGTTACCCGTGCTGAACAAAGAATTATTGAAGCTGAAAAGCTGGGATTTTCTACCATCATGATTTCAAAACAAACCAAAATTCCGGCAGGAAATTTTAATATTAAAATCCAAAAAGTTGCAAAAATCGAAGATGTAGTCAGCTTTTTATTCGGCTAAAATTGGCATAATATCTGCAAAACTATAGCTGAAAAGATTTACAGATGCGTCGACAGATTTTATTTTTTTCCTTCATGCTATTGTTGTTTAACAGCTGTAAGCAAATTAATAAGGTAACAGATCTGGTTAAAAATCCTACTGCCAAAGAACTTTATCAGAAAAATTTCAATGTTTCCAGTGAATTGTTTGAACTATGGCAGGATCAGGTAGATCTTGCTTTGAGAGACAGCATCTTCATTGAGCTTCCTTACCAGGAAATTGGTTCTTTCACCCCTAGAAGTTTCCCGGTTTACTCTTATAATATTTCCTTAAATGCCGGTGAGTTACTGGATGTTCGGGTAAAACCAGTTCACAAAAAAGATCTTGTTTTTTTAGAATTGTTTTTAAGTCAAAATGATTCAATGCAATCCTTCAGTAAGATTGCAGGTTCAGAATATAAGGCGAATGCATTGGTAAAAGAAATTGAACAAACGGGCACTTATAAAATAGTCATTCAACCCGAAATTGCTGCCAGCAGCGATTTTAGTCTAGAAATAAAATCTTCTCCTGTTTATCGTTTTCCGGTAGCCGGTGTAAAAAATACCGCTGT
>CAZXEY010000105.1:0-2187 GCA_964639695.1 uncultured Antarcticibacterium sp.
AAGCTGAAACAAGTTTAGCTAGACGTAAAAACTATTCATTTAAATTGTGTACGCTGGCGCGAATTTCAGATCTATGCCGCGGTATCATTAATACTTTACCTGCTTTTCCATAAGACTCTTCAAAAAAGGGATCTGCAGGAAGAAAAGAGCAATAAAACCTATTGCATAGCTCATTGTTCTTGATAATTCTATAGTAGGAATCGATATGTTGTTGAAATAACTAAAGTCTATTTTGATCTGGTATCCCGAATTGAAGAAATACAATCCCACTACCGTAAGAAATAAAGAAACCGACAGGACCAGCCAACCTCTTTTTGAAATTAACGGTTCATATTCTCTCACTACTTTTTTAACAGCTATTGCCTTCATTACATTAGCCGAAAAATTAGCTGAAGGCTTTTCCAGGCCAGCATCATTTATCAACCTCTTCATTAGCAATTCTTCTTTAGATAGCTTTTCCATGATTTAATATTTTAGCCGAATCAAAATATTTCTCCAGTAAAGAAAACAATAATTTTCTGCTTCGGTGTAATTTAACTTTTATATTATCTTCAGTAAGTCCCGTGATTTGTGAAATTTCTTTGATTGATTGTTCTTCAAAATAAAATAACGTAATGATCGCAGCCTCCTGTTCAGGAAGTTTTAAAATGCACTCGTTGATCTTTTGCGACCTCTCCTCATTTAACATTGATTCCAGGCCGTTTTCAAAATCCTTTAATGATTCTCCTCCGGTAATTTCTTCAACCAGCTCGAAAGTTATTGCTCCTTTATTTTTTCTTATCCTGTCCAGGGCTTTTCTATAAGCGATCCTGAACAGCCAGGTAGAAAATTTAGCATCTCCCCTAAAGGTATTGAGCGATTCAAAAGCTTTTAAAAAGGTATCCTGGGCGACTTCTTCAGCCTCTTCCCTAACTTTTACTATTCTATAAATAATAGTAAATACATAATCCTGGTAATTTTCTACCAATGAGCCAAAAGCCCGGGTATCCCCGTTTAGGGCTTTTTCGATAAAAACCTGGTCAGGAAATCTTTTCATTATGCTATTGGACGAGAAAAATGAAGAAAAGGTTACAAAACATTTTAATAATTTTTTTTTGAAATTTCTGTAACCTGAAATGAAAAGCTTACGTCCTATGGAAAAACGAACAGCTTATTAATTTAAATTATTTATCATGATGGGATCAGAAGTAATCATTTTACCTGTAATCTTTGGCGTAATTTTCGGAATATACTATCTGTATATATCTGCACGTAACCGCGAACGTCTTGCTCTTATTGAAAAAGGAGCTGACGCCAGCATCTTTTACAGCAGCAAAACCAGAAGGGTGACTCCGGTTTGGAAAGTTATTATTATTAATCTCGCCCTGCTTTTTATTGGAATTGGATTAGGAATTTTTATTGCCGCAATGCTACATTATAATGTAGGAGTTCACGAAGACATCGCCTATCCCGGAACCATATTCATCCTTGCAGGCGTTGGTTTATTCCTTGGCTTTTACATCACAAAGAAGCTTAACGAAGACGCATAAAAATTTTGACACTATTATCCTAAGGCTGCTTTTTAAGCAGCCTTTTTTTGCTGCAATTATTACCAATTTTTTGTTAATTTTATTGAGGATTCTAATTGAACAGTATGAAAAATTTTTCTACGGAAATTAAATGGGGGTTGATTTTTATAGTGGTGGGCCTTTTGTGGGTTTGGTTTGAGAAACTGATGGGCCTGCACGATGTTTACGTATCCCAACATCCTCTTTATACCAACCTCTTTGGAATTTTTGCGGTGGTTATCTTTATCCTGGCCTTTCGGGAAAAACGAAGAAAATTTTATTCGGGGGTAATGACGTGGAAAGAAGGTTTTACTTCGGGTGTAGTGATGACAATTATAATAACCCTCCTATCCCCCTTATCGCAGTATATCGTCAACCAATTTATTTCCCCCGATTATTTTGAGAATATAATTAACTATTCTGTTGAAAATAACAGGATGACCAGGGAGCAGGCAGAATCTTATTTTAGTTTAAGATCTTATATTATCCAGGCAACCTTTGGCGCTCTTGTGATGGGGGTTGTGACTTCGGCTATTGTAGCGTGGTTTGTAAAGACGAAGAGGAACCAGTGATTTTTTTTTGCCACTAAGGCAGGAAGACTCAAAGGAACACAAGGAAAATTTTGAGATTGTTTTGCCAC